>JBCCFC010000801.1:0-6481 GCA_039029935.1 Chloroflexota bacterium | reverse complement strand
TCTACATGCCACTCATAAAGCTGTGTTCGTTTGAGTTCTTGTTCTGCCATAGGCAACCTCCAAAGCAGTTGAAAGTGGAGAGTTGAAAGTTGAAAGTTGAAAGTTGGCGGTACATATAAGCCTCACCGCTTCAACCTGCCCCTTGCAACCTGAAATAAATAAAAAACGGGTACGCGCAAGTTGCGATACCCGTTTGTCTCTGTCCAAAACCTGAGAGATTTCTCTTTGTTTACAGATGATAAACCAAAGATTGCCCCGTCGGTGCAGCTATTGCTGTCTCTCCAGAGATGCCATCCAAACCCTGATCCTTTTGCCTGAGAGTTTCAGTCATATCCCCTGGTCCGTGATATACCCTTTCCCCTTCGGCGATTAGATGTCTCACACATCTAACTCTCTCTCAAGATTTGTCGTGCGGCGATATTTAATTGTTAAAAAATTTGGTACACTATATCACAATTAGAACCTGTCTCCAAATTTGCAGGTTGCAAGGTTGAAGAGTTGAAGAGTTGAAGAGACTATTCATCACTGTTCACTCATCACTAATCACTCATCACTGTTCACTCATCACTAATCACTCATCACTAATCACTACTAACCTGTAAATCCTTGTAGGGGGCGGATGACAAGCTCGCTCGCATACTCAGCCATTTGCTCTGCTGAAATCGCCATTCCAGTTTCGACCCACCAACGAAGGAGGGCCAACATGGAGGAGACGACATGGGTGCTCACCAGCGCATCTGGGATGCTGGCATCATCTGGAATGCTGGCATCATCTGCGTTTGAGAAAATTCCTTCGGGAGCAAGTTGTGATGATGGCAATGGTTCGTTTGTATCATTTGGCGTATTTTCTTCGGTTGCGTGGTTGAATGTGACCAAGGGTTTGAGCAATTCTTCGTAGGCCGGAACGCGAAAGAGCACACGAAATAGGTCGGCATGGCGTTGCACCATGCAAAACACACCAAGGATGTTGGTTTCCAAAGAGGCTAGCCCCAGAGATAAACTGGAACTTTGTATGTTGCTGGCGGGTTGTGTTTCATAGATAGGATTGGTTGAATAGAATGGTTCTGTGCCATATTGTTCAGGAATATTGGGGGCGGCAAAGTGATTGATGAGTAAGGCTTCATTGAGTTCATCAACCAAATCACCAATCACTGCATAGAGCAGTTCCTTCATATCTTTATAATGACGGAAAAATGTTCGATAGCCCACTTCGGCATGTTCTGTGACATCACGAATGGTGACATCCGTATATCCGTGTTCGATTACCAAATAGACAAATGCATCATGGAGGAGGCGGCGAGTCCGCATGACCCGTGAATCACTTTCATTCATGTTGTTTGTTGTGCTTGCCCCCTGTCAATGAACACGGATGACTTTTTAAAAATAGGCTTTTCGCGAATACAATGAGTCGATGACCTGCGATACACCTTTTATTGCTGTCAACCTCAGCCATTTCTACTGACCTGAAAATTTGACCTGAAAATTTGGTCTGAAGATTCAGTCACCCCTAAATAGAACCAAATTTAGCCCATAGTATAGATCGGAATGCTAAATTCGTAAATCCTTGATGAATCTGGTATAGTTTAAAAAAGCGGAAAGGTTGAAAGGTTGAAAAGTGGAAGAGTGGAAGAGTGGAAGAATCATAGTTCAACCCTTCAACCCTTCAACCTTTCAACCTTTCAACATTAACCAAAGGAGAGAAATCATGACAACAATCGTTAGCTTAGGGATTCACATTGCCGATATTTTGGGGCGTCCGGTGACGCATATTCCAGCGGGACAGAATGTCGATATTTTGGAGGAGATTCGTATCACTGTGGCGGGAACGGCTGCGGGGACCAGCGTTGATTTGGCAAAGCTGGGTGTAAACGTGATTGCAATGGGTGCGATTGGCGAGGATGAATTGGGCAATTTTATTGTCAACACCATGAACAGCTATGACATTGATACGAGCAACTTGGTACGCAAATCGGGTGTACAGACATCGGCGACCATGCTGCCGATTCGACCGAATGGGGAACGCCCCGCGTTGCATGTGCCGGGGGCCAATGGGGAACTTGTGCTGGACGACATGAATTGGGATGTGATTGCGGGTGCCGATTATCTACACATGGGTGGCACATCATTGATGCCCAAGTTTGATGGTCCACCAACAGTAGAGGCCCTCAAGTTTGCCAAGGAAAAAGGGTTGACAACGACTTTTGATTTGGTCGCGGTTGATCGTCCAGACCTGCTTGACCTGATTGAGCCATGTCTACCCTACATAGATTACTTTATGCCTGGGTTGGATGAGGCGCGGATGATGTGTGGATTGGAAGATCGCCAAGCGGTGATTGATTTCTTCCTCGACAGAGGCGCAAAGTGGACAGTGTTCAAGATGGGTGAACAGGGCAGCAGCATTGCGTCGAAAGAAACGGGTGAAATTCGTCTGCCAGCGTTCAAAACAACGGTGGTCGATTCAACTGGTTGTGGTGATTCGTACTGTGCTGGCTTTATTGTGGGACTATCTAAGGGATGGGATGTGGCGCAAGCAGGTCGCTTGGGGACAGCCGCCGCCGCACAGGTGATCACCGGACTTGGGTCAGACGCTGGCATTGTCGATTTAGCCCAGACCATTGCGTATATGGAGTCTGCGGAAGAGTTGCCGATGAGTGATGAGTGATGAGCGATGAGTGAACAGTGAACAGTGAACAGTGAACAGTGAAGAGTGAACAGTGAAGAGTGAAGAGTGAACAGCGAAAGATTGATTAAGTCAACCCTTCACCCTTCTATCTTCCACCTTCACCCTTCACTCTTCCACCTTCACCCTTCCAAGGGAGACACGAGTGCCTTTTCTATTTGGAACGAACTTCAAAATGCATCAGACCCCCAGCGAGACAGCCGCGTACATTGATGAATTGCTCGCTTTTCCACCTCCACCCAATGCCCAACTATTTTTGATCCCCCCCTTTACTTCGTTGACAACGGCGGCTACACATTTGCATGGGAGTGATATCTGGTTGGGTGCGCAGAACATGCATTGGGCCGAAGAAGGGGCCTATACGGGGGAAATTTCAGCGCCGATGCTCTTGGCGACGGGGGCTAATTTGGTCATGCTGGGTCACGCCGAACGACGCCATCAGTTTGGTGAAACCGATGGCATCCTCTATAAAAAGCTCTGGCGTGCCATCAATGCGGGGCTGCAGGTGCTACTCTGTGTGGGTGAGGATGCTGACCAACGAGGCCGCAATATTTCCAAGGAAGTGCTTGCATTGCAAATGAAAGTTGCACTTGGTGATTTGCATACGGATGCCCTCAACAGTATTATGATTGCCTATGAACCTGTCTGGTCCATTGGTGTCGGTGGCATCCCTGCTTCGCCCGAAATTGTTGCTGAAATGCACAATTGGATTCGCGCTGTATTGATTGACATGTTTGATATCGAAGCCATGAATGTACCTATCTTGTATGGTGGCAGTGTAAATCCTAAAAACTGTGCCGACTATGCTGGGTTGAGCCAAGTAGACGGCTTGTTTGTCGGACGCGCCGCGTTGACACCGATGGGTTTTATGGATGTACTCAGTCGGTCTTTAGAAGCGCGTTCATAGCCTCACAAGCCGCCCCTGCAACAAAACCAGCCCGTGTCACTCTGCCACTTTTCTTGTCGTGGTTCTCATGCACATGTATAATCTATAGCTGCTTGCTTGATTTTGTCCTTGCATAGGGGAGTATACAATCAGCCAAAAATACGGGCAGGTTCTGGCTGAAAGCTGACGGCTTAGTAGCTGACAAGCTTTTTTAAAAAGCAAGTATTCGTGTACGTTTAATCGGCAATTATAAAATTATCATGACACAATCCAAAAACATTCTTTTTATCATGTGCGATCAACTGCGCTGGGACTATCTCTCGTGCTATGGTCACCCACATCTGCACACGCCCAACATCGACTGGTTGGCAGAGAACGGCGTACGCTTTGACCGTGCCTACATTCAGTCACCCGTGTGTGGTCCCTCACGGGCATGTATCTATACAGGGCGTTATCAGACAACGCTAGGGGTGCGGCACAACGGCTATCCACTGCGTATGGACGAGTTGGGACTAGGTGATTATCTGCGTCCGTTGGGGATGCGCACGGCGGTGGCGGGGAAGACTGACTTGCATCGGCATCCAGAGTCGGCGACCTATTTGGGCATTGACCTCTCGGCAGAGGAGAATACGCTTCTCCGTGAAGTCGGGTTTGAGCCATTTGACCGCGATTCAGGCAATCACCCAACACAATTGGTACATAACCAAGGCCAACGATTTCGCTACAACGACTATCTCAACTCGCTGGGCTATGAAGCAGAAAATCCTTGGGAGACCTATGCCAATTCAGGCGTCGATGAAGCGGGCAACGTCGTCAGTGGTTGGTATAACCGCAACGCCAAGTATCCGGCCAATCTGCCCGAAGAGCATACCGAGACGCCCTACATGACCAACCGTGCCATCGAGTTTATGGAGGCTGCGGACGATGAACCTTGGTGTCTCCATTTGGGCTATATCAAACCCCACTGGCCCTACATCGCCCCAGCCCCCTATCACAACATGTATGGACCTGAGCATATCTTGCCTGCCAACCGCACCGAGGCAGAACGCACACCACCCTATCACCCCATTACGCACGGATTGCTTAACTATTGTGATGATGAGGGCTTTGTGCGTGAGGAGGTGCGCCAGACAGTCATTCCAACGTATATGGGATTGGTGAAACAAGTTGATGACCATCTGGGACGGCTCTTTGCGTGGATGGGTACGCACGGGCTGATGGCGAACACGATGATCATCTTGACCAGCGATCATGGGGATTATCTAGGTGACCATTGGATGACGGACAAGTTCTGGTTTCATGAAGAGGCCGCACGGGTCCCCTTGCTGATTTACGATCCATCCCCTGAAGCCGACGCAACACGGGGGACCGCGTGTGATGAATTGGTGGAGTCGATTGATATTGTGCCTACCTGTGTCGAGTATGCAGGCGGCGAACCGAATCCACAACGGTTAGAAGGTCGTTCGCTCATGCCACTGCTGCGTGGTGAGTTGCCGGATGATTGGCGCGAATTTGTGATCTGTGAAGAGGACTATAGCCCCCTCACGATTCGCCATCATCTCAACCTAGAGGTCAACGACGCCCGCGCCACCATGTTGCGCACCAAACGCTGGAAGTACATTCTGCATGAGGTGTTCCGCCCACAACTCTACGACATGGAGAAGGACCCGCAAGAGCAGCATGATTTAGGCGATGATCCTGCCTATGAAGATACCCGTCGTGAACTACATGAAAAGATGTTTCGTTGGTTTAGAGGGCGGGCTTTGCGCTTCACCCGCCCCGATTCATTTACGATGATGCGCTCGCGTCCGAAATGGGCCAATGAAATGAGTGGGGTTCGCATTGGGTATTGGTAGATGCATTACGTGACTAGGGGTAAGCGGCAAATGGAGGACAGTGTGGAAACATCTCAGACACAGTGGCAACAACGTGGGCAGACCCTGTTTGCCTATGCGCACAAGCAGTTTCGACGCGGTTTACCTTTTCTGGTTGGTATCCTGGCGACGTTGGCTGGGCTGATTGTCTACAATCAACTCTTTCCGCCACCACAACGGTTGACACAACAGGACATTGACAACCGTATTCTCGACTCATTTGCCGCAGCCACACCGCCGCCCGCCTATTCCACCACTGTCTACGAAACCATTCTGCCCTCCTTTGTCCTCATCGAAGTGGGTGAGGATGAGGGACCTGGCGATGGCAATTTGGCGCGCACATCGACGTTTCAAAACGTGGCCTATCGATCTCAGGGTGAAGAAGGACCAGAGGGGGAACCAGATGGGGAGGACCCACAGTTTGGCATTGGCAGCGGCGTCATCATCAACGCTGAAGGCGCAATCCTGACAGCACTCCATCTGGTCGAGTGGGCCGAGGTGATTCGTGTGACCTTTGCGGATGGGACAGAAGCGCAGGGGCAATTGGTGGCAGCCGAGCCAGACAATGACATTGCCGTCTTGGCAGTGGATACGTTGCCCCAAACCTATGCACCGGCCACACTAGGCAACCCCAATGCTATGCGTATTGGTGATGAAGCCTATGTTGTCGGCAACCCACTGGGTTTTGCCGCTTCCCTCAGTGCAGGTGTCATATCTGGCTTCAACCGTACCTTCACCCCGCCCGTGTTAGACTATGAGCTGACCCGACTGATTCAATTTGACGCCGCTGTTAACCCCGGCACATTAGGTGGGCCATTGCTGAATCGGAACGGTGAAGTTATCGGCGTCGTTGTCGGCCTCGCCAACCCCATGCAACTGCCCGATTTTAGTGGTGTCGGTTTAGCCGTCCGCATTGATGTGGCAACAGTGGCGGCGGGAGGGCCTCCGCAGTAGTGTAGAGGGTGTGATGGTGTGATGGTGTGATGGTGTGATGGTGTGTGGGTGTGATGGTGTGTGGGTGTGATAGTGTGATGGTGTGTG
>JBCCFC010000800.1:0-6486 GCA_039029935.1 Chloroflexota bacterium | reverse complement strand
TTTTATCAGGGTTTATATGCCTTTCTTTTATAGGATTGTATTATTTTCTATGGAAGTTATTTTGTGTCTTGTCGGTTTTTTATGACTTTTCATTTTTTTTCGACAGGGTTATATTTATATCAAATCTTAAAATTTGACATAAATATAACCCTGCATCTTTACCTACTTTTTCAAGACTCTCTATACCACCCATCACTATCTTGAACCAAATAACTTTGACGAACCATCTCTTGTAATATATTATTTGCTTCTTTCTCCCAGAATTTAAGTTCCTTTCGCCCAGTTTGATATTTGCGACTTGGATATTGAACACCTAGATGCATATTCAGTTCATTTGCCAGTGCTAATTCATCTATGACACCAAACTTTTTAATATGAGAGAATGCCAATTCCCACGCTAGTGAGAATCGCCGTCCATCCAAACTATTGAAGATTGGGCGTTCTGGGCAAATAGATTTGATAAAATTTATATCGTCATTGCGTAGCGCAAACCATTCTCCTTTAAGATGTCTCTCTTTGAAGTGCTCATGTAGTTCAGATTCTAACAAGGACATATCGTAGGTAGGTAAAATATAAGGGATTTGTAAACCACGAGGATTACCTGTTTGTAACTGACCAACTCTCTTTTCGGGTTTTGATGATTTGCCTATTTTGTAGTGATTAGTATCATTTTCATGGATGAAATATACAAACTCCTTGCCTTCGTTATCGATTAGCCGTTTTATACTATTATCAGCATGGAATACATTTAGCTGGTATTCTTCATTGATATCCACATTAAGACGAATTTTTTGGTTTATTAAATCCCATTCCATGGGCTTTCGTATACAGAAAATACAATTCACTTGATGATTCTTTGTTCTGAATTCTTGAATAGTTGCTACGGTTGTACAACTTTCGTAGACTTGTGGTTCATCCCACTCAAGCGTTGAGCCACAGTTAACCAGAATAGCTATATCATGTAGCTTGGCAAAATCTCGCAGAAAATACATCAACCCCTGTACCTCTTGTCTACCCCATATCGAACTGGCTATCATTGCGTCTGGGGACTGCCGTAACACAAGATGGTCGAGGATCAAGTCTATATAAAGCAAATCTATATCATCCAAACTATTGTTATAAAGATCATTTTGCTCGTATAAATTGAAAATATATCTTCCGTCGATAGCATGTATACCCTTAATCGAAAATAGTTGTACAGGTGGAATCTGCTTGTCGAAACTTGCGATTGCGATGTTTTTTACAGTGTCGTTTATACGAATTTGAGTAAACAGTTCAGTCTCATTTATTAGACTAATTGCCAATGAAGAGAAGAACGCAAAGTTTCTGTTGTTATCCAAGAGAACTGCATTCAATTTACCTCTTTCAATCCAGTTTTCTACCAAGCCCCGATTGGTTTGAGTTAGGACCTTCAGGCCTGTTTGGGGATTATATTGAGTTGGTATTTCATCGTTTATGATTTGATTCAAGTTAATAGAATTGAATGTATTATGTTCAAGTCCTTTTGTATATTGGCTATTTATATGACAATAACGATGCCACCTTTTACCATCGTAATAACCGATATTTTTCCACATAGAAGGGTTCAAAAAATTTCTTTCATCAAAGGGAATATATCTTAATTGACTTCTGACAAAATTTTTCACATCATTATTATGTAAATATGGTATTAAAGATTTGATGATTTCTTTTGATTCTTGAATTTGAATAGTCATATGTTTATTTAACTCGTATTAGAAGGCGATTCTTTGGTTTTACTAAAGGCACATTTCCCTCTCTAGTCTGGCGTCTACAACCGAATCTATGGAATCCATTTGAAGTCCTCATCATTGCTGGCTAAGTTTTTGATGAGGTGCTGCTGCATCAACGCTGCGATAAGAGAATCATCGGCCATGAGACCATAATTGTCACGAAACTGTTTGCTGCTGTGAATTTCTCGATAGGTAATATTCATCACTGTTGACAATATAATCTGCTAACGTTGGGTCTATGGCTGGAAACATGGTACGCATCTCCTCAAGCGCAGCAAACCCAATCTTATTACCGTCTGGTGTACGCGGTGGCTCCTCTGGGAAATCAGACTCATCATAGGTCCAATCATCCCACGCATCATTAGGCAGGTTTAGCAGTTTAGAATCTTGTAATTGACTTAATCATCCTCTTCCAAGATATTATCCAACACAGACAGCGGTGTTCCCGCAAACAACCCACCATCCACCGGAATGACCACGCCAGAAATCCAGCGTGATTCTTCGCTCCCCAAAAAGACAGATGTCCACGCAATATCCCATGCAGTGCCTTCTGTACCCAGAGGCCCCGCTTTGCGGCGTAGTTGACGAGTTCGGTCTGGTAAACTTTTCACAAACGATGCGTGGATGTGCCCTGGTGCAATGCAGTTGACACGAATATTCTGCCGTCCATGATGGACGGCCATTGCCCGTGTGATGGCGACGACGCCCCCTTTGGCGGCGGCGTAGGGAATATTGGCCGAAAATCCAGCACGGATGCCATCAATCGAAGCGATATTGATGATGGAGCCACCACCCGTATCGGCCATCTTGGGGATGGCATGTTTACTGAGCAAGACCATGCTCTTTAAATTGACATCCAGCGCGAGGTCCCACATGGCCGAGTCCACCTCTGTCACCTTACCCGATGCCCCCAGCCCCACATTGTTCATAAGAATGTCAAGGTTGCCATACCGTTCCATACACTGGTCAACCAAGGCAATACAGTCATCCTCGTTGGTGATATCTCCCTGCACAATGGATGCCTCACCGCCTTCTTCTTGGATAACCGCAAGCGTGGCCTCGGCGCGCGGGACATCTAAATCGGCCAAAATCACCTTGGCCCCTTGGCGTGCAAACATGATAGCCGTTGCCTGTCCCGTGCCTTCAACCTCACCCCGTGTCCCCGCACCCGTAACAATGGCCACTTTGCCCGCAAGCCGAGAGCCTTTTTGTCGATCAAATTCTTTTTCTAACATGGTTTTCCCTTTAATTACTCTGCCATCTCCGCCCACGCTTCCATCGCCGCATCCAACTCATCACTGGTTGAGGCATAGGCTTCACTCAGCTTATGAATCTTCTCCATATCCTGCGCATCGCTAGCCGCTTGCAACTTCTCACTAATCTCGGCCAGACGCTCTTCCAATGCTTCAACCTTAGTTTCCATCTCCGCAATAGCCTTGGCACGTTTTCTGGCCTCATTGATTTCTGCACGATTGCCTTGCTGAGAGTTGCGTCGTTCAGCACGTTGAACAGCAGCCACAGCCCGCTTTGCTTCGGTTTCTGCCGCCTTGGCCTCCATATACTGCTCATATGTCCCCTTGAACACACGCATTTTGCCATTTTCCAAGCTCCAGATTTGGGTTGCCAGTCGGCTGATCAGATAGCGGTCATGCGAAACCATGAGGATCGTGCCATCAAAATGCTCCAATGCATCCTGCAACACCTCTTGTGTTGGGATATCCAAGTGATTGGTTGGCTCATCCATGAGCAGGAAATTGGCTTGGTCTAGTGCAAGGAGTGACAGGGCTAGACGACCACGCTCGCCACCACTGAGCATGTGGATTGGCTTGTAGACATCCTCATTACGGAACAGGTAGCGCGCTAAATGGTTGCGCGCATCGGCAATGTCCATGTGCTGATAATCAAGCAACTCATCCAGAACAGATTTATTGGGATCAAGCTTTTCGTGTGCTTGCGCAAAATACCCAAGACGCAGACTGGCCCCTAAACGGAGTTCACCAGTGAGTGGTTCGATCTGTTCAAGGACCGTGCGCAATAGCGTTGTCTTACCTGTGCCGTTGGGACCGATGAGTGCGGCGCATTCTTTGCGGCGTAGGTCTAATGGTTGCGTGACAAAAAGTGTGGTATCTGGATAGCCAATGGTCAGCGGGTCGGAACGCAGGACCAATTCACCACTGCGTAGCTTGGTGTTGAGTCGCATTGTCAAGCTGGGTGGTCGGGTGACAGGTGAGCGCAAGCCTTTGATATGGCTTTCCGTGTCCATGACCGACCAACTACTGGACGACAAACTATCCAAGTCAAGCTGGCTCCAGTTCTTGGTCATCATGTCCGAGAGACCGCCGATCTCAACCATCTTCACTTCACGGACGAGCCGTTTTAGGCGACCTTTTGCCATATTGGTGGTGCTATCACGAGCAATATTACGTTTAACATAATCAAGCTCACTCAGAAATTTTTCTTTGATGGTGTTAAATTAAGATTCTCGTTGCGCCCATCGTTCCTCACGTTGGGTCAGATAGTGAGTGTAGTTGCCGCGATAGACTTCCATGCCGCTGGGGCCCATCTCCCAAATGCGATTGACGACTTTATCCAAAAAATAACGGTCGTGGCTCACAATGAGGAACGCACCATCCCATAAGCGTAACATCCCTTCTAGCCATTCGATGGTTTCCACATCCAAGTGATTGGTCGGCTCATCCAAAATGAGGATATCGGGTTGCTCCAGCAATAGGCGCGCAAGCAGGGCGCGGGTCTTCTGTCCACCACTGAGGTTGGTGAGCGGTGTGTCACGAGCGTCGCGGCCAAAACCCAACCCCTGTAGAATTTGATCAATTCTGACTTCATACTCATAGCCGCCAGCTGCTTCATAGGCATCCATCGTGCGGCTATATTGAGCCATGATATCGTCTGGTGCATTGCCAGATGCCATCGCATCCTGAAGCTCTTGCATCCGTGCTTCCTGGGCTTTGAGTTCGGCGAAGACGAGCAGCATTTCCTCTTGGACAGTATTGGTGCGTTCACCAAACGCGGCCATCGCCTCTTGGTGTAGATAGCCAATGCGTGTGCCTTTGGATGTGTGTACGCTACCTGTAGATGGTGAGGCTTCCCCTGCGATGATGCGTAGTAGAGTCGTTTTGCCGATACCGTTGGGACCGACAAGCCCAATTTTTCCATCGTTTGGGATGGTGGCCGAGATGCCTGTAAAGACATCATAGTCGCCAAAGGACTGGCTGATAAAGGAGAGTGTTAACATTGACATGATAGAAAACCTGTATTCGGTAGGTCAGTGACTGGTAAATCGGTAGATCAGTAGGTCGGTATTCGGTCTGTCAAATGCTGACTTACCGAATACCGACCTACTGACCTACCAAATACTAACTCACCGACCTACTGTCTTTTATCAATCATCATCTTGAATGAATGATTCTGTTGAGAAGTCACGTGGTGCGCGCTCTCGATATAAAATCTTTGCCAAGCCCACGCTGCCAAAGAAGAGCAGGATGAGCGGTCCCATCACAATCGCCATGTTGATGGGGTCAATGGTCGGTGTGATGGCTGCTGAAATAATGGCGATGACGACAATCGCCTGCCGCCAGACACCGAGCAAACCACCTGCACTGACGAGTCCTGCTCGTGCCAAGAAGGAGATGACTAGCGGTGTTTCAAAGGCAACGCCGATCCAGAAGACCACGCGCGTAATAAAGCCAACATAACGATCAATGGTCCACTCTTGATCGATGACTGTGCCTAAGAAGGTTTGTAGAAAACCCACGGCAACGGGCAATAGCACAAAGTAGGCAAAGGTGATGCCAACCGCAAAGAGGACCATAATGCCTGGCAGGATAAATATCAGGGCGCGTTTTTCGTGAGGATAGAGTCCTGGTGCCATGAAGGCAATGATTTGGTAGATGAAGACAGGCATCGCCAGAGATGCACCGACCGTAAAGCTCACCTTGAAAAAGATCACAATGGTATCTGTCGGGCCAATGGCAATGGGTGTTTGTCCAGCTGCGGTGAGTGGTTGGACAATAAATCTGATTAATGGGGTCACAAAAATCATGGCGATTAAGGTACAAATAACCAGTGCGGAGACAATCCAGATGAGCCGCGTTCGCAACTCAAGCAGATGCTCCATCAGCGTCATGCTACTTTCTTCAATTTGATTAAAATCAGTTGTCGCTGCCATAATATCAATAATCCAAAAATTTTAGTTTAAATTTCCTATGCGGCATCCGCAGTCACGGCCTCTGCATCGGGCTGTGGCGGCATAATTGTGTTCTCTGGCTCTGTGTCAGTGACTTTGGACATCTGAACAGCCTTGGGTTGCTCTTCTTCTGGTTGATTAACGGGTTCATCCGCTGGTTTGTTTTCTTCAGGCATGGTTTCACCCAGCGCGGGCCGCTTAGATGTAGCAGTCAGTGTAGACTTTTTGGGTGTTGCAGATGAGTTCGTGGGCGTTGAGGATAATTTCTTGGGCGTAGGCAGAGACTTGCGTTTTCCAGTCTCTGTTGTTGGCTCATCTGAATCATGATCATCTGAAACATGCTTATCTGAAGTTGAGGTATCAACCGCGTCTACGCTCGCATCTGCGATCTCAGCCGCATCCTCAGACTTTTTCACTGTCGTTTTCGCCGCTGGCTTGCTCTTGCCCTTGGCCGCATCAGCGATATCCTTGGCAATTTTTTTGGGTTGGATATCCTTTATTGGTTCGGTCAGATCGTTTACAATATTTTTG
>JBCCFC010000799.1:0-6502 GCA_039029935.1 Chloroflexota bacterium | reverse complement strand
GTAAAAGGCTGATTTTTGCAAAAATCAGCCTTTTACCCGCACAACCACCTCATACCCCCAGCACTCATCAATTAACCACGTATCCATTCACACGAATCACAATGGGACCAAAGTAAATCACATGAGTTCTTCATCTGTCTCTATGTCAAACCAGTCTCGCACAAATCGTGGGCTTTTTCAATTTGAACTCCATGACCGCACATGGCGTTGGATCTTCCTATTTCCCGCCGTGATCATCGTTGTGCTGCTTCTCGCCGCCCCTGTTCTGTGGACGCTCTATGCGGCATTCACCAATCTACATCTCTTCAGCATCGGCGTTGAAACCAAATTTGTCGGCTTCAAAAATTTTGAAAAGCTCATTAATAATGCCTCCTTCTGGGTCACAGTGCGCAATACCATCGTGTTTATGCTGGGCGTTGTCCCGTTACAACTCATCATTGGCATGATCATTGCGCTTTGTCTCAACAACATCACCACTGGCAAAAAGTTTTTCCGTACATGGTTTCTCATGCCCCTGATGGTCAGCCCCGTTGTCGTCGCCTTTGTCATTGGCAAGATGCTCTTTCAGGAAGACATCGGTCCCATCAACGAGATGATCCGCTGGCTGGGTTTTGAGGGCATCCCTTGGTTTACAGACCCATTTTGGGCGATGACCGCGCTGATCCTGATCGATGTCTGGCAGTGGAGTTCGTTTATGATTCTCATGCTGATGGCAGGTCTGCAGGGTGTGCCACCAACGTTGCACGAAGCGGCGCGTGTGGATGGTGCAACGGCATGGCAAGCGTTTTGGCGCATTACCCTGCCGCTCATCATGCCTATCACTGTAACGGCGTTGCTGATTCGCATTATTGATGCCTTTAAAGTCGTCGATATCATCATGGTGTTGACGGGCGGCGGTCCAGGACAATCCACAGAATCGGTGACATTGGCAATCTATCGCATTGGCGTCAAAGGTGGTGATCTCGCCTTTGGTAGCAGTCAGGCATATTTCCTGCTGTTGATTATGTTGGTCTTTGGCGGTGCATTCTTGGTAATGACACGACGTGCGATGAACACATAGCGAACGGTAAGCTGTGGGTCGGTGGGTCGGTGGTCCGTAATCTGTAGCCAGTAGGCTAGTAGCCAGTACGGCAGTTGTCGGCGGGTAGGCAACCTATAACCGAATCTCAGATACCGAGTACTGACATACCGAATACTGAGTACCCGTATTACGCAAGAAGAAAGGACAGACAACATGGGTATAAAGGCAAGCAATAGATTGGTGAAGACCATCTCCTATGCCATTCTGATACTATGGTCGTTAATCTTATTTTTCCCCATGTATTGGGTGGTGATTACCTCATTTAAGCGTGCAGTGGACATGGCCGGTGGTGCAACTTATATACCTTGGGTGGACTTCCAGCCCAGTCTTGATGCATGGACCTATCTCTTTGTGGATCGGATTGCGTGGTTTATGAAACCCTTTATGAATAGTGTGGTCATTGCCTTTGTCTCGTCGGGCATTGCACTGGTCATCGGCTCAATGGCGGGATATGGGCTGGCACGGTTTAATTATGGTGGACGCAACAACGCCATCGTGTTGGGCTTTATGTCGCAACGCATCTTCCCCGGTGCGCTCTTCATTCTGGCATTCTTGGTCATGTTCCGCGAGCTACAATTATTGGACACCCGTCTTGCCCTGATCATCGTCTATACCAGCGGAGCCATTCCTTTTATTGTTTGGGTCATGCGTGATTTCTTTGAAGGGCTCCCCGTTGAGATCGAAGAGAGTGCCATGATCGATGGAGCCTCGCGCCTGATTATTATTTTCCGCATTGCCATGCCATTGGCCGCGCCGGGATTGGTGGCCGTCTTTGTCCTCTCGTTGATTGGCGCCTGGAATGAGTATCTGGTGGCCTTGACCCTCAGCTTTACCGAATCCATCACCATTCCACTCTTTATGCAGATGCAGGTCAGCCAGACGGGCTACACTGAGTGGTGGAATATGAGCGCGATTGCGTTGGTCAGCGTCGTGCCTATGATTATTGCTGGGCTGGCTTTAGAAAGATACATCACCAGTGGACTTACTTTTGGGGCATTGAAAGGGTAAACATACAACCGTAGCAGGCTTTCGTTATCAACGGGATTGCTGAGGATAAAAGTCTGGATAATCTGATGATTAAATGTGATCGTATATCCATGCAATAAACGATCACATGTCACTTTCGCCAATTCAACACCTCTCCACCCTGACCCATTAACACAGTTCCCGGAAACACACGCAATCGCCAAGGCTCTAGTTTTAACACGGCAAAAGGCATCACATGTTGGGTCAGTCCACGCTGGCACGATGGATGGATCGTAGCCGACGGGTTCCGGTCCGTTGAGGAATAAATTCCAAACAGTGGTTCGTGTCTCGTCATCAAACGCCCACGTTGCCCTGCACTCGGCCACACAGGTATCCTGTGCGGGTGTCCAATAATTGCAAGAGACATAGGGACTGGCCTCTAAATGGGCACGTTTGACGGGTGTTGGACCTGTGCCAATCCATCCCACAAGTGTCTCGCCGTCCCATTGCCAGATGGGGTGCAAGATGCGCGAGCGCGGCCGACTTTGTGCATCCACGGTCGCCACGCTACATCACACAATGCGATGCGCCATTTCCACAAACGCGGGTGCAACCTTTGATAGTTCATTCATCAATCACCTCCATGCCGAATAACCAGCCTACTGTGTCACATACCCCCCATCCACTGACATCATATGCCCTGTCACGAATGATGCTGCATCGGAACACAGCCAGACAACAGCCTCCGCAATCTCAGCAGGTTTGCCCAAGCGACCCATTGGATAGCGCGATGTCATCCATTCTAGCTTTTCGGGATTGTCCAGAATGCCCTGAATCAACGGCGTTTCTGTGTGTCCAGGACAGACAGTGTTGATGCGAATCCCCGACTTGGCGTACTCAAGCGCAGCCGCTTTGGTCAACCCCACGACGCCATGTTTACTGGCAGCATACGCTGAGACACCATAGGTCTTATTGCCCTCGGCAACCAAGCCATAAATCGAAGCGACATTGACAATCGCCCCGCTACCCTGTTTGGTCATCTGTTGCAGTTCATA
The DNA here is from genome assembly GCA_039029935.1 of Chloroflexota bacterium. GTDB lineage: Bacteria > Chloroflexota > Anaerolineae > Caldilineales > Caldilineaceae. Next base: position 3,400 of record JBCCFC010000799.1, on the reverse strand, counting down.
CTTCATGGACAGAAAGACGCCCTTGAGGTTGATATCAATCACGCGCATCCAGTCGTCTTCATCACACTCGGCCACATGGTCGATGGCAACAGCCGCAATCCCGGCCGAGTTAAAGGCACAGTCCAGCCGACCATAGGTATCGACAGCAATCTGCACCATTGCCTCCACCTCAGTCGCCTCTCGCACATCAACCTTGACCGGCGTCGCCTCCCCACCCATGGCTCGCACCAGTTGTACTGTCTCCTCACACCCTGCCACATTCTGGTCAGCCACAACCACTTTGGCTCCTTCACGCGCAAACATCACCGCTGTTGCCCGGCCAATACCAGACCCGCCGCCCGTGACGAGGGCGACCTTATTATGGTAACTTTTTATCATCTATGATTCCCCTGTTGTAGTCGGTTGCATTAGGGCACAACCACCACCTTCATACAATCTGGTTCCAGCGATCTGAGCATGGCCTGCTCTGTTTGGGCCAAGGGGAATTCATGGGTGACAAACTTCTCAAATGGGAAAACATCGGCATAACGCTGGAGCAACTCCATACTGGGCGTATACCCTGTAAATGGATGATTGGTCATACCAATGAGCCGAATATTCTTGGCACAAAAGTGCCGGTGCGGACTTAAGCGGACTTCGCCAGTCTCAACAAAATTCCCAGCTTCGATGTATGTTCCCCCTTTGCGGGTCATATCCAGCCCCTCCGGGACGGCCTCGGCCACCCCAGCACACTCCACCACAATGTCAGCACCTCGACCATGGGTCAATGACCGCACAAACTCGACCCGTTCAGTTTCCTCGGTTTGAGTGATGTTGAGGGTATGATCAACTCCAAACTGCCGGGCTAATCCAAGCCGATAATCGGAGCGATCTGTGGCAATGATGGTTCCCGCACCCATGGTGCGAGCTTTGATCACGTGACAGATCCCCATTGGACCAACACCTTGAATCACGACCGTGCTTCCGGTGGCAAAGCCTTCACCAGCCAGCGTAAAATACTCCTTGGTTTTATCCAAGTTGTAGCTGACAGCCATCAACTCGACCATCACGGCAACACGCAAGGGCAACGCTTGGGGAACTTTGTAGAGAAATGCATTGGGGAGAATATACATATATTCAGCCCAACCACCGAACAAGTGTGGAGCCTCAGATGCACAAAAGGCATTCCCATACCCCATCAAGTTCTCACACCAAGGATAGGCAAAGGTATGACGACAATCGTAACATTCACCACAGATCACGTCGGGGCAGAGCGCAACCCGATCACCAACCTGCAACGGCTCGCCATTAAAGTCGAGCCTGGGGCGTTGCCGATCATTCAGTTCCACAATCGTGCCGATTATTTCATGGCCGGGAATAATGGGAAATGGCGTATCGGTCTCAGCCTCCGTACCAGCATACTGTTTGGTCTCGCCACGCCAAGTATGTTTGTCGGTGCCACAGATACCACACATCTCGACCTTGAGCAGGGCGGCACCCTCTGCCAATATTGGCATCGGGAATTGTTGAATCTCAATTTTTCCTGGCCGTACCATAACGGCTGCACGAGCGAAATCAGGCATGATCTACCCCCTTGAAAGCTGTGTTAATTTATACGCCCCATCCCAGCGTTCTGCTAGTCATAAACGGGTGTCAACACAAACCCCTCATACCCATTTGCCACAACGTCCTCACATTTCTCCACATAGGGTGGGAATCCAGGTAGCGGCATAAAGACGCGTGGCTTGCCGGGAATGTTCACACCCAGATACCACGAGGAACAGGTCGGATAGAGTGTTTTGTTGGCGGTTGCATTGACGTGTGCCACCCATTCATCCTGCGCCTCAACGGTGGCTTCAATGCTGCGGTGATTGTTCGCTCGCATATAATCAAGACAGTCAGCCACCCACTCCACATGCTGTTCAATGGCAACAATCATATTGGTGAGCACGGACGGGCTACCTGGCCCTGTAATCGTGAAGAGGTTGGGAAAGCCCGGAATCGACAGCCCCAGATAGTTGAGCGGCCCCGCCGACCACTTTTCTTGGAGTGTTAGACCATCACGGCCTTGGATGTCTATACGAAGCAATGTGCCTGTCATGGCATCAAACCCAGTGGCAAAGACAATACAGTCCACGTCATAATCAGTAGTCTCATCATCACTCGCTATGCGTACCCCGTTTTGCGTAATCTCTTGGATGGGAGCCTCATAGATATCGACCAACTCTACATTCGGTCGGTTGAATGTCTCCAGATAGCCACTGTCTAAGACGGGACGTTTACAGGAGATGGTATGCGATGGTGATAGCTTTTCTGCCATCATAGGGTCTTTGACAATCGAGCGAATTTTGGCGCGTACAAACTCCGCCGCTGTCTTGTTGGCCTCTTCGTTGAGCATAATGTCGTTAAAACTGCCATAAAAGGGAAATCCACCCCATCCCCAGCGTTCCTCATAGATGCGCTCACGCTCTTCGGGGTCAACGTCTAGTGCAGAAACATCGTTACGTGGAATATGTGATAGCTGGCCTGATGGTTGCAGACGGTTTCGTGCACGGAAGCCAGCATAGTCGGCTTTGATTTCGGCTACGAATTTTGGATCGACCGAGCGATTGCGTGCAGGAACCGTATACTGCGCCGTGCGCTGGAAGACAATCAGCTTCTCGGCCTGCGCGGCAATCACCGGAATTGACTGCACACCAGATGACCCTGTACCGATGATGCCGACACGCTTGCCACTAAAGTCAACGCCCTCGTGCGGCCAATGGCCTGTGTGATAGATATTGCCCGTAAAACTGTCCATGCCATCGACATGGGGTGTATTGGGTGTAGATATACAACCCGTTGCCATGATTAAAAACTTCGCTGAGAGTGTGTCGCCGTGTTCTGTGCGTACCTGCCAACGAACCGTTTCCGCATCGTAGGTCGCCGCCTCAACGCGTGTGTTAAACGAAATATCGGTGCGTAACTCAAAACGATCCGCTACATGCTCAAGATAACGCAGAATTTCCGGCTGTGTTGGATACCGCTCCGGCCACTCCCATTCCTGTTGCAGGTCCTCATCAAAGCTGTAGGAGTATTCCATCGTGTCCGTGTCACAGCGAGCACCTGGATAGCGGTTCCAGTACCAAGTCCCACCGACCCCGCCCCCCTTTTCAAGTACACGCGTCGAAAAGCCGAGCTCGCGCATTTTGTAAAGCATGTACATGCCGGAGATGCCCGCACCGACGATGAGTACGTCAAACGATTTTATTGACATATCAAGTTGAGTTGAGGTGTTCTGTTCCATCACAGCAGCCATTGTTCCCATTCCCCTTATCTCTATGTTGATGTGCAAATTTTTTTTGGTATTTGTGTATAAGTCTATGCATCTAGGGATATTGTAGCATAGGTGAGTGGGCGTGTCGAGCTAACAATGGAAAAT
>JBCCFC010000798.1:0-6504 GCA_039029935.1 Chloroflexota bacterium | reverse complement strand
GCGCAGCAGACTCGCGCAGCAGACTCGCGCAGCAGACGATGTACTAGTACGCAACAGGAGCAAGCAGAAGACATATGTGGCAGATGCACACAGCAGACATAGGCAGCAGACATATGCAGCAGACACTCACAGCAGACATAGGCAGCAGACACTCAACTTTTCAACCTGCAACCCTTTAACTTTTCAACCTGCAACTTGCAACTAAATTAAGGAGATATAAATGTCTGAAAATAAAATGAAAAAGTTTGCCATCGGTGGACTGATTCTTGTGGTTCTCTTATTGATTGGTGGCTCTGGGATTCAACAGTCGGCTTGGTCACAGGGGTACATGATGGGTGTATTGGCCGCTGGGGGCGACGCCAGCACACTGGTCCCCTATGCCATTCATAACAATGGCATTTCACCCATCTTGGGCGGGATTGGGGCTATCTTTGGCACGATATTCCGAGTTGGCTTCTTTGTTCTGATGTTCTTTTTCCTCATGAAATTCTTTGGTTTTTTCATGTGGCGGATGGCAGGCAGCCCAAGTGGTGAACATGGATATGGTCGCTACGGATCAGGGCGATGGCATTGCGGACCAAATGGGAAATGGCATCATGGTGGAGAGCATCGTGAAGAACACAACGCTAGTACGTCTAACAGTGGACCCGCACCAGCCAACTCTGGACAACCAGCCAACTCTGGACAACCAGCCACTGCACAATCTACTGTTCCAGAGGCTGATGCGTCAACATCATCAGCACCAAACACTGGTGGGGTCAATGAGGTCAATGAGACAAAGGCATAGTAGTACACTTATTGTGTAGGAGTATCATAAAACACTAAAACAAATTGCCCATCTGCATCCGCAGATGGGCAATTTGTTTTATAATTGACAAACGCCAACATAACTACACAAAAACCATGAGTATGATTGGTTCATTTGCCTTATGCCAACGTCATCTGCTTCATGCTACACTGTACCTATTAACTAGACAGAATATGTAGACAGAATATGTATGTACGAAAGTGATAAAATAACGTGATTCAACCAATCAGCAAACAGGCTCAAATCACCATCAAAATACTCATCGTGGGTGTGGGGCTACTATGCATGAGCATGTTCCATAATAGTGGCTTTACTGCTGGTCTTGTCTATGGAAATGAAACAGTCTATGGGAGTGAGACGATCCCTGAAAATGAAACCATCCCTGCAACCGAAACAGCAACAGTCACTTTGACCCCTATGCCAACGCGAACGCCAGCCCCTGCACCACCAACACCACTACCTGAAGATACGATTATCATCGGTATGAATACCGTACCAAGCCAAGTCGAAGGGCCTGGCGCAAATTTGCAGGTGGTGGTGACAATCAGCAATATTGGGAACACCATCATTGAAACGTTGGCGTTGACACAGACCTATGACACAACCTATCTTGCCTATAACACCGCCTCCTTTGCCATTCCACCACCAGATGATGACGCCAATGACGGTCAGCTCAACTGGGGCGACATTACCGGAATCGACGAACTAGAACCCGGGGAGTCGATAAACGTCTCCATCAATTTTGTCGCCCAGCGCGAAACCACTGGCATCCCTATCCAAACACCCTGCTCATTGAGTGGACAAACCTGTACGACGGTGCGGGCTGGTTCACCGACGAGCCATTTGACAGGCGGGACCAGCGCAAGACAGGGCATCTCTATTATTGCCGCACAAAACGCGGCGATATCGGTCATTGGGGATCGAATCTGGTTTGATCAGGATAGCGATGGGCGTCAGGATAGCGACGAGCCGGGCATCAATGGTGTCCACGTCAATCTTTGGCAAGCGGGTGAATTGATCGACACCGCTGTGACGGTGGATAAACCAACCAATGTCCCCAATGCTGTGCCACAACCAGGCTACTATAGCTTTGAAGTACAGACCAGCAACACCTACACGGTGGCATTAGCCTCTGGCAATTTTGCTATTGGGGGAACACTGCTTGGCTATTCAAACACGATTGGTGTATGGGAAGTGACACCTGCTGATACCGTCATCAATCGCGACAGAATTGACCTTGGTGTCACCATTCACGGTCAGCTTGATGTCCAAGTGGCCGTCCCTAGCAGTTCTGTCCTTGCCAGCGATACCATCCCCATGGAAATTACCATCACCAACATCGGTGTTGCCCCACTCACGGCCATCCCATTGGAAGCACGTTATGAAACATCCTATCTGAATTTGGTTTCTGTCACTGGCTTTCAACCGTTAAACAACACAGACGATGGTGTCCTCAACTGGTTTGATATTGCACCCGATGGCGGTTTGTCTCCCAACGAGTCTGTGCGTGTTGTTGTCAATCTGCAAGCATGGGCGAATACCAACAAAACAGCCGGAATTCCACCTTGTGAGGACTTCACTGTCACCTGTCTTACAGCAGCGGTACGTGGTGCTGTCGCTGATCCAGATGGAGATGGCCCGATGTCTGCGATGGCCTTTGTCCCCAACACCGCAGGCGAACAGCCCCTCATCATCACGGAACCCTTGATTGTACAGGAAGAGATTGGATTGGCTACTTATTTACCCATTATCATGCAGTAAGAGCGATGGAACGGAAAGCGTTGGAACGGTAAAACGATGGAACGCTTTCCGCTCCACCGCTTTCCGCTCCACCGTTCCATCGCTTTACCGAAATCCTGCAATCGTCGTGGTCCAGCCCTCATCATTTTCGCCTGGCACAAAGGGCAGATAGTAGCTCACACGATCCAATAATGAGCCATATTTCTGTTGAATCTTCACGGGTAGCTCTGCCCATGTTCCACTTACCGCAAACTCATCCAGCATTTCATCCGTAATCAACGTAGGCATCTCGCTCCATTCACCTCGCCGTGCCATCTTGCTCAGGGTAAAGGCTGTTTCTTCCCACCCATGCATCTCGGTAACGATGCGATAGGCGGGTGTGCTCAGGTAAAAGCCAATCTGTTGCCGCGCAAACGCTTCATGCGCAGAGGCTGGCTTGGGTCCATCCGTGGGGACAACAAAGACCCCTGCGGATGCCTCAAACCCGTCACGACTGCGCCCTGTCTTATCCATGCCATCCTCAATATGCGGCCATGCAAATTCTTGCAAATAGCGCACCGTGTTGATCGCATGAAGATGGACCCCATCGCACACTTCACCTGTCAGACGCAGCATCTGTTTGTTGACCGCTGCTACAAAAATTGGCACATCCGGCGTCTCAATTGGCCCAGGATTAAAAAAGGGTGTCATCAATTTTAGATCAAAAAACTCACCTTTATAGCGGAGCGGCTCACCCGTCTGATAGCTCTGCCAAATCGCTCGTGTGGCCTCAATGGTTTCACGCATCTTGCGCACGGGTTTCTCCCATGTCGCCCCAAAACGCCGTTCATTGTGGGCGCGCACCTGTGGCCCCAAGCCCAGAATAAAGCGGCCATTGCTATACTGTGCCAAGTCCCAGCCAATTTGCGCCAACACGCCCGGTGCGCGCGGGAAAGTCACCGCAATCGCTGTACCCAGCATAATGTTGGCGGTATGTTCCGCAGCCAATGTCAACGGTAGGAACGGATCATGGCTGGTTTCCGAGGTCCACAGCCCATCAAATCCCATCGCTTCCACTGCGCGGGCATAATCCGCACTGTCGGTCAATGTCGGTATCAACAGTGACGCATCAATTTTCATGATTTTCTCCTTGTATAATAAAATAAACTTTCAATTTTTTAGTAATCTTAGTGCAACATGTATATATGTCCAACTCAGCAAAGGAATAAAATTAATTATGTCAGGTACAAAGCATACTGGACCAACACAAATCACACCAAATCTATTTGTCGTAGAGCGAGGCGCAAACATCTTTATACTCAAGGTCAATGACACCGAACTTGTGTTGATCGACACAGGCATTCCAGGCTCTTGTAGACTCATTCTGGATGCCGTCAAGCAACTTGGCTACACACCGGATGCCATCAAACATATCCTGATTACACATGCAGACTTTGATCACGTGGGTAGCTTACATGGATTGCGAGAAGCAACAGGTGCACAGGTCTATGCGGGCGAAAAGAGCGTCCCCTATATCGAGTCCGCGACAGCTCCGCCCCATGTCCCCTTTTTGTTAAGCTTGTTGACACGGCCATTTCAGATGCTGACGCAGAAAAAGGCACGTGTTGATCACCCTGTGGCCGACGGTGATGTACTGGACATTGCGGGCGGCATCCAAGTTCTGCACACACCGGGACACACTGAAGATAATGTATGTTATCTCTGGCAACAGGAAAATATTCTCTTTGCGCCTGACCTCCTTGGTAACCTGTCTGGCATCGGCCTCATGCCTGCCATGATTACATGGGATGTTACACAGGCACGTATCAGCGCAAAACGTGTGCTTGATTTGGAGCCAGCCATTATTGGTGTGGGGCATGGCCCAACCGTAATTATCGCTGAGTCAGAAGCTGAGGTGGCAGCGTTCCGAGAGTCTCTTCGCACATAATTGTTACGCGTATCGCTGAAACATGGACGTTTATGGTGTAATCTATACATATCGCATATGTTTGCTATGGAGGAAAGAGGTGTTTGCATGAACAACAATGGATTATCTCAGAATGATGTCTACACCAATGGTATGCCATTGCTCTCTCCATCCGATGAATTGATTGAAGCGTTGGGGCAAACGACTATGCCCCATAATGGTCGCGCCTATCGAAAATTGATGAAGTAGATTGACTGGCGTCTGGGTACAGCCGAACAGATCGATGCTGGACTTGGAGTTTCTCTTGCCTTTGTAGATTTAGAACGGGCAGAGAAGTTAGCAAAACTTGGTTTAGAGTTATATCTGACATATGAACCGTTCATCCGTGTGCAGCCACTCTTTGACCCGCCGCCAAGTCGCACTATCAAGCGCAAGTGGCCTCGTAGTTCACCCGAAGCGATTGACGCATCGGTCGCATGGATACGGGAACATAATGATGAGTACGAACAATGCATTTTGATGTGTTCATAGGTGAACCGCAAGAAGTCGTTGCCACTGTGTTTGTGCCGAACTTGTCGCCTAATGAAGAGTGGCTGCATCCCAATTTTATTGGGCTAGATGGCTTTCTAAATCGTATCCGATGTGCTGTTGATCCTGCAAGTAATATGCTCTTTTTTGGAGAATTAGGCTAGTTTTTACATCATTGCCAATTAAGTCACTTTCCTTTATGATTGTCGATATTTTTTTGTATTCTCTGGAATGTCCAGAGGCATCATTACATTGACAATCAATGATAAGGAAAATATCATGGCAGAGAGACAAAGACGCTCACGCCGGAATAAACAGCAAGGGCAGCGACGCCCACAGATCGCATGGCTCAACCACACGATGAGCGATATGACAAGTCCTCTTCCACCAACGGAATGGGCTTCACCAGACCAGCTTGAAACCATCCACAACGCCTCTATGCGCATCCTCGAAGAAATCGGCATGGCCTTTATGGATGCTGAAGCCCTCTCGCTTTGGGAACAAGCTGGCGCACAGGTTGACCATAAAAATGAAATGGTGCGTATCGACCGTGGCTTGCTGATGGAGTTGGTGGGCAGAGCACCGTCAACCTTTACATGGCACGCCCGCAACCCAGCCTATAACCTGACCGTTGGGGGCAACCACATCAACTTTGCACCCAACACGGGAATGCCCTTTGTCACTGACCTTGAACGGGGTCGACGGGATGGAACGTTGGCCGATTTTGAAAACTTTGCAAAGTTAGCTCACACCATCCCCTACTTTCACATTGCAGGCGCACCCATGATCGAACCACAGGATATGCCTGTCTCACTCCGTCATCTCTACCGCAACCGCGTGATGATTCAAACAACCGACCGGGCCATCCGTGATAACGCACATGGCCGTGTCATTCCCGAAGACACCGTTGCCATGATGAAAATCGCCTTCAATGGTCCAGATAATGATGCGCCGCTCCCCGGTGTGGTCACGGGCGGAACCATTAACGTCACCAGCCCACTGCGACTCGATGACCGTATGATCGGTGGCATCGTCAGCTTTGCACGACACGGTCAGGCGACCGTGATTACGCCCTTTATCATGGCTGGCGCCACCAGTGCCACCCCCATCTCCTCTGCATTGGCCCAACAAAATGCCGAAGCTCTTGGTGGCATCGCCCTTTCTCAGCTAGCCAACCCTGGCTCACCCGTCATCTATGGCGGTTTTACACAAAATGTGGATATGCGCTCTGGTAGCCCTGCCTTTGGTGGTCCAGAGGGAGCGTGGGCCATCATCGTCGGTGGGCAACTGGCGCGCTACTATGGTTTGCCCTATCGTTCCAGTGGTAGCCTCACCAATAGCCAGATACCCGATGCCCAAGCCGCCTATGAAACACAATGGACGATGTGGCCTGCCATGCTTGCGCACACCAACGTCGTCTGGCATAGTGTGGGCTGGCTTGATGCGGGACTGGTGGTCTCCTATGAAAAGTTTATCATCGACGTGGAATCGCTTGCCATGTTCCATCATTTTATGAATGGCT
>JBCCFC010000797.1:0-6510 GCA_039029935.1 Chloroflexota bacterium | reverse complement strand
GTCCCGTTTGGTGCTGGTGGTGTTGTCTTTAAAGATGGACGGATGAGGAATTTGATCTCCCATCTAGCCCCCTATATCTTTGGCCTAGATAATGTGGAAGATGCGCCATTTGTTGGTAGTCACACGCTGGAAGGAACAAATGGCGCATCTTCCACATTATCTAGGCCAAAGATATAGGGGGCTAGATGGGAGATCAAATTCCTCATCCGTCCATCTTTAAAGACAACACCACCAGCACCAAACGGGACATAGCCCAGTTTGTGTGGATTGAGGGTGATCGAGTCTACCTCCGACAGTGCCTGATAGGCATGGTATACGTCCACAGGCGGCCATAGGTCGGGCGAAGGCTCTGCTTGATAAAAACGTCTTTTGAATTCATCCAACGGCAGCATCTTATCCTGCTCATCCAAGAAGATACTCTGTATATACCCACCATAGGCGGCATCCACATGGATGTAAAAGGAGATGCCTTCTGCTTCATATTGCTTTCTCAACGCCACAATCTGGTCAATCGGATCCACTGCCCCTTCTTCTGTTGTACCCACAATCGCCACCACCGCCAAAATAGGCTCGTCACGTTCGATACACGCCCGTATTTTGCGATTGAGATCATCTACATCCATGCGATACTGCTCTGTCACCCGGACAGAAACGAGGCTTTCTTGCCCTAACCCAAGCAGGTCTACCGCTTTGCCCCACGAATAATGCTTACTTTGTGCCACAAAGACCTTACCCAGACTTGGTGGCGTCATACCTTTTCCATGCACCGATTGCTGGCGAACCTCTGCCATCAACGCTGGGGTGCGATGCCAAAGTGCCATCGCTTCTTGCGGCGCAAGATTCATCAGTTGCCATTCATCCATATTGTCTACGAACTCAGGGTTGACCTGCTGAAGTGCCAACGGAATCGACTTTAAGTTGCGAGCGATCCAAAGGGCTTCATAATTGGCGGCATGCCCCCCTGATGTGAGATGCCCAAAGGCGTGTTCTGGATCATAGCCGACCAGTTTGGCAAAGTCGATGCCCACTTCTTGCTCCAAGGGCGTCGTTGCTGGTGAACCTTCCCAAGCGATATTGTTTGGGTTATACAGCACGGTTCCCAGATAGGCGATGACAGCAGGCATCAACACATCCGAAGCCATGTGTGCCAAATGTCGCGGTGAGTGATGGGGCAGGGAGCTTTGTTTCAACTTGGACGAGAGTTCCTCAAACACCGCTTCTAGTCGCCGCTGTGTGGCAACAAAGTCATCGCGATTCTGGTCGGCACGTGTAATGGTGCGGCCATCTTCGGGATGAAAATTTCTGCGCCAATAAATATGTTCATCAAGCATAAAGGTCAGCATCCGCCTAAGAAAATCGCGGTTTTCGGCTTGTGGTCCAAGAAACAAGGCTTCAAAGTTTAGTGTATCCATGAAATAGGTATCTCCTGATGTGAACAGCTCCTGTAAGGCTATTCCACAGAAATAATTACCCGTGGAGTAGGCATTCTCTAATGCCGGAGTTCTCGTGTATGACCCGCAATAGAGATTGCTAACTCCGCGATTCATTGGGTATTTTATTTTGTGGATTGGCCTAAAGGGTATCGCTCAGACCGTTTGGGCTTGATTTAGCAAATTGATGAGCAATGGCTGCATTTGTGGTGAGTCTAATTTGTCTTCAATTTTCTCAATGGCTAATAACTGGTCAATCACCGCACTATTTTTTCGCTCAAGTTGTCGGGCTTCCGCATACCCCTTGCATGTAAACGCAATGTTATGGTACAAATCGGCTTGGTCCGGCTGCAAAAAGAGCAGTCTGCGTTCGATCTTTTTTCTCAAGTGAAAGGTTGGATCGCCGACCAACTTTCGCAGAACAGTGATATGCTCCATAGACAGATCCGCAATCGCATCTGTGTGAACTTTGCGGCGCGTTTCATAGTCCCGCAAAATCGAGTGCCAATCTCCATGATGTGCATCAATACAATCCATCAGAACCTGACAATCTTCAAAACCTGAATTGGCCCCTTGTCCATAATAAGGATAGATAGCGTGACATGCGTCACCGACCAAGGCGATCTTATCTTTGTATGTCCAAGGAAAACATTTGATTGTGATAAGCGATTCAATCGGGTTTTCCACATAATCCTCTAGTTGAAATGTGATCATGGGCAAGAGATCAGGAAAATGCTCTGCAAATAGTGTTCGGTAGTCTTCATAAGAGGTGATAGACTCATGGGAAATTGGCCCTTCATAAGGCATATGTAGAGTGCAGGTAAACGTTTGGTCCAAATTTGGGAATGCAAGCACCATGAAATTATCTCGCGGCCAAACGTGAATCGCATTTTTCTTCAAAGGCCAATCGCTCGTATCCGTCGCAGGCAGAACAAGTTCCTTATAGCCTTGGTCCAAATACACCTGAGAATAGTTAAAGCGTTTTAAACATTGCATTTTTTGTCTGACGACAGAATGGGCACCGTCAGTGCCAAAGAGTTGACTTGCTTGAATCTGCTTGACCTCGCCTGTTCTCTCATGTTGGACTTTGAGGCTGGCAGTTTGCAGATCGATATCAAGACATTTATGATTAAACTGTACGTCAATGTTTTTATGTCGAGCCGCACAGTCCACCAGCAGTCGATTGAGATCATGACGGCGAATTGCATAGATCGCTTCATTGCGATTCCCATACGGTTGGTATGTCTGACCATTCACCCCGTGAATGATGCGTCCATACAATGGTATGCAATACTCGCGGACGAGATCACCCACCCCAATCATATCGAGCGAACGAAAGCCACGCTCACACAATGTAATGTTGATGGAGCGATCTAACTTGGGCTTCATCTCACGCGGATCGCCTCTTTTTTCATAAAGCTGGACCTTAAACCCGGCTTGTGCAAGGTGCATAGATAGAACAGCACCAACTAAACCAGCACCAACAACAACCATCATATTAAAAATTCCTCCATGAGTTAGCGACAAATTCCCGTTCAGTGCGTATGCTTTTTATATTAATTTGACCATGAGCTTACAGCTCGGGGGTTCCTTTATATGGCTAAATGGGGTTCTATTTTGATAGGTAAATGAATCATAGTGAATCTCGACCATCGTTTCAAAGCCATCTAACGCGGATAAGGCTTGCGACGTTTTCCCGGTGTCACTACTCACAAGACCGCGATATCCTTTTTCGTGGGCCAATTTGCTCGTTTCTATCTGGAGTAAGCCGCCTACCCCCAGATAATTGTGGTGGGTTCCATTGAAAAAGACATATAACAAATCCCCCTGTTTTAGGCCAGGATGCTTTGTTTTGTATTGCTCGTCCATTTCACCTAATAACGCCAGAACAGGTTCAACTTTGGGAGAAATCTCATCAAACTCTTCATCAGGCTCGGCCATAAAATCTTGGCAGATGGAAAATCCAACCACCGCATCCGTCTTTTTGTTTTTGGCGATCAATGATAAACCATCTTTCACCACCCAAGTGCAGATATTTTTTGCAATAGGATAAAAGTCCTCTTCGGTGATCCCACTCGATACATTGACAACCTCTCGCTCCGAAAAAACCGCCGTGACGAGCTGAATCGTTTCAGCGAGGGACGCCGTGTCTAAGGGGACGATCTCTATATCCGCCAGCGGCTTCTCCTCTGCACCCATAAGATAGCTGGCTTGCGAGGCAATGGTTGGAAAGCGCAGCAGGTCGATCATCGGGATGTTCGTTTCATTGGCTTCAATGGCTTGGGATAGTTTTGTATGGAGTTGGATAAGCAACAACGAATCTCCACCAGCATCAAAAAAACGTTCGTGAATACCAACTTGCTCTACATTGAGAACATCTTGCCAAAGGGTCGCCAACATGATTTCCATCTTTGTTTGAGGTGCGACATATGGAACAACTGGCTCATACTGAAACGCGGGCAACGCAAGGCGGTTGACCTTCCCATTGGGTGTCAATGGCAATGCGTCTAGGCAAACAAAGCCTGTCGGAATCATGTACTCTGGCAAACGGTCCTGCAAAAAATCACGCAATGCCCTTGAGCATTCTGTTGCGAACACATCAGCCTGTGCCCCTGTCTGCATCTCTGTCTGCGTCTCTGCCTGTGTCTCTGCCTGCATCTCTGCCTGCGTCTCTGCCTGTGTCTCTGTCTGCGCAACCACATAGGCCACGAACTGCTTATGCCCTGATTGATTTGGATTGAATGTCACCACACAGTCTCGAACAGCAGGGTGTTGAAGCAGTGTCTTTTCGATTTCCGGCAACTCAACACGCATCCCGCGAATCTTGACTTGATGATCGACCCGACCGAGAAATTCAAGCAGGACATTTTCCTGACTATCGACGACAAAGCAAGCCTGATCACCTGTTTTATATAACCGCCCCGGTCCAAATGGATTTGGCATAAAGGCTTTTTCAGTGAGTGCTGGTTGATTGAGATAACCACGAGCAAGCCCTTCCCCACCGACATACAACTGACCCACTGTACCAATCGGCAACGGGTTTTGCTCATCATCTAGGATATGGAGCGTTGTATGACGAAGCGGTTGACCAATCGGGACGCTTGTTAAGGTCTCATCAAACGCACGCGTATCATACCAACTCGCATTGGCCGAGACTTCCGATGACCCATACAGGTTCAAGAGCGTTCCATTTGGCATTTGTTCATAGAACCGACGACAGCGCGTTACACTTAAGGCTTCGCCACTGGTCACCCAAAAATTCAAATGAGGCAATTGTTCATCCAAGTCCACTAACTCTAGCATTGTCGCAAGCAATGAAGGCACGACCACCAGCCGAGTGACTTTAAAATTGTTGAGGGTTTGGATGAAATTTGTGATATCTTTGAGCGTATGATCAGGGATAATCACAAGAGGCACACCCTGCGCCAACGGCCAGAAAATTTCCCATATCGAGTCGACGAAATTCAAGGACGTTTTCTGACAACAGACTTCGCCAGAAGAAAAGGGATATGTCTGCCACATCCACGCCAGAAAGTTGACCATCCCGCGGTGAAGCCCTTGGACACCCTTGGGGCGACCTGTCGAACCAGACGTATAGATGATATACGCCAGTCTGTCCGGCATCGTGTGGCCGACTGGGTTATGCGTTGGCAATTGACGAAGCTTGTTTGATAACGCATCTATCAATACCAACTCTTGCTGGGCAGAACTCAGGAGGGGATTCCAAGACGCGATTTGCGTCATCAACGACGAATGCGTTATCACAAAGGACAACGATGCATCTGACACCATAAAGGCCAGCCGCTCTGAAGGGTACGCTGGGTCGAGGGGCACATACGCCCCACCCGCCTTGAGTATCGCAAGTATCCCAATGATTGCTTCTGTAGAGCGTTCCAGATACAGCCCAACCAAGCACTCTGGACCCACACCCAGCGACTGTAAGTGGTGGGCTAGTTGATTCGCTTGCTCGTTCAACTCTTGATACGTCAACTGATTGTGACTTTGAATTAATGCAATTGTATCTGGCGTTCGTTCAACCTGTGTCTCAAAGAGATGTTGGATGCCCTGAGCATTTGCGTCTTTCATATTCGTATCCTTACACGACTCTACAAATAAAGGCTTTTTTATTGTTGTTGCATAGGAAGACTCTGGTGAAAAAAGTCCGACTTCTGTAATGGTCAGCAACAGCTTGAACAGTTTGACTAGGCCATTTAGCCACTCCTATGGGGTCAGAAATCAGCGTCGTACCAGAGTAGATTCCGGCCTTTGCAGGGGTGGCCCCATAGCCCAGCTTTTTATGTTCAACCTCTTTCTGACCATTACATAATACACGTTTTTTTTACAGGTTTGGTATCCCTTTTTTGATAGAATGAGACTAAATCGAGCCTTGGAAACATAAACCCATGACTTTTGTACAATCCTCATATCCTGACAATTTTGTCAAGATATGAGGATTGAAAATGTAATATTTCATGTTAAGATAATACATCAATACAAAATTGATTTATCGTAATATTGTAGTTTTTTGCACTCTGCCTATTAACCTTTTCTTTGTAGGTAAGTACCGATGGTTGGAAACTTCTCTTGAATTTGTCAACCAATCCACCTTTATAATTTTTATTTAACTTCGGAGACTAATAGTGGCTGAACAAGATAAGTCCAAACTTGACAATCAACCACCGCCTAATAATTGGTTTGCCAACCTAATTCGGCGGGTAGGTGAATTTTTTACTTCTAAAAGTTCCATAACCTTTGAGAAGATACAGGATTCAGATGACATAACAATTGGTAACTACATTATCAAAATTGGCAGCATCAATATTCCACTCTATGTATTAATTATTATCGTTACTACACTTATATTATTGGTGATTCTTGGTACACTCATAGGAATAAGCAGTTTTCAAATTCTAAATTTTGTTTCAGCGACGCCAACACCAACGCTCACACCTACTCAAATGGAGGCGGGATTTAGCCGAGGGGTGGAGTATTTCATTGCGTGGTTAAACACGTATAAAATTGATGAGATGTATTACAACACACTTGTCAGTCGCCATAGTGGTGAGTACGCAGCTTATAC
>JBCCFC010000796.1:0-6523 GCA_039029935.1 Chloroflexota bacterium | reverse complement strand
ATCCCTCATGCAAACTTATTAGACCCACTAATCAATCTGTTTATTGGGATCAAGCAACCAAGCAACCAGTCCCTGAATTTCTTCCTCAGTCATCTGCTCTGCCAATGTCGCTGGCATCGAGCTTGGGCTAGGATAGCCTTCAACAATGTGTGCATTGGGTTCTACGATGCTGGTATAGACATATTCCTCAGCACTCATCCCTTCAACTGTTGACCCAGCCGTCTCCCACAGATTGCCGTGATATGGACCGACTGGCCCACGATTCTCTTCGGTTTGATTCTGATCGACACCATGACAAGCCGTACATGTCATCGTCACGTAGAGTTCTTGTGGCGCTCGTGCGGCTGGTGCTGGTGCGGCTTCTACACCATCAATGACGTAACCAGCTGCTTTGCCACCTAGCTCTGCGGCCTGAATAGCTGCGGCAATCTTCGCATCATAGCCAGGCTCATAAGGATGATAGGGCAGTCCTTTAGACAATGTGTCTTGGAAGAATTGCCATGGATCTTCCTCTGGCGTTTGCGCCAGTGATTCGTCCTTCCAGTTCACAACGAAGTTGGTCAGATGGATGATTTTATCTGCCCCTAGTGGACCACCAAACTGTGACCCCCATGTGGGCATGACCTGATTCCACTGATTATGTGCCTTACTTGGGCGACCGCCCGCCAAGGTAAGTTCAACATAGTCATGCATTGAACCAGCCCAACCAACATCATTGAGACGGCCAATCCGTAACTCTTCGGGCATAGAATCATCTTCTGTCCCAAAGAAATACCGGCTGTTCAATGCAGGTGCTGCGCCACCTTGCCCTAGGAATCCATGACAACTTGCACAGTTATTGTAGTATAGAGCTGCACCTTGTTCGACACTTCGGCCTTCCCAACTCAATGTCTGGGCATCCATACGTTGCTCTTCAAACAGCCCCTGTAGGAGCAGTGCAATGACTGTAATCACAACCGACGCAATACCCCAGATGATTTTTGCAATGGGTGATCTCGTGAATAAATAATGATACCAAGGTTTTTTCATTTATCGCTCCACACTCACTAATTCTGATTCTGCGGGTACAACATACCCTTGTGCATCATCATAACCCGCATGTTCATCATCGTGCTCACCGCCACTAAACCCAGGCAGATATTGCAAGCCCTTCCAGCCATATTGCTCCCAATAGAGCGAATCTTCGTGGACCCAGAAGTGCTTCTCAAGATGTTCCTCTGAGCCTTCACCACTGATCCAGTTGACTTCCAGATCAATGCGACGTAAGCCAGGCTGCTCTTGTATAATATGCATGATAGCATAGGGTTCAAAGAAATCAGTACCGATTTCTTCCCATTTTTCAACACGCCCTTCCCAGTAGACCATCAACTCATGGAAATGTGCATCCTCTGATTCTGGATACATGGCTACCAGATCATCACGCGTATCATAGACGCCCGGTGGCAGATGCTTATAGCCGATTTCACGGACAATACCCGCCCCCTCTTCTGGAATCGTCTCCTGAATCACCTCAACGGCTGGTGTACCCAATGCGGCGTATTCTGGTGTACCCATGTAGCTCCAGATGATCATGACAACACCAGCAATGATACCACTGATGATGGCAACACGACGGTCTTTCGCACGACGACTTGGATTCTTGTCCAAATATGGAATCGCGGCCAGCAACACAAGCAGCACACCCGGCAAGATCACACCAGCAATCATCTTGTCCGCAATCTTCAACAAGCCTTGGAGCCAATAGAAGTACCAAGGTGCAACCGTGTGCAATGGTGTGGATTGCGGATTGGCAATCGACTCCAACGGTGCTTGGAAGAAGAAGACTGTGATCACAACCGTGATGGCTGTGAAGACCAGCAAGAAGGCTGTTTCATCAATAAAGACATCTGGCAAGAAGTAGACACGCTTGTTGGCAGGTACTTTCTTGGCTGTGTCTTCACCAACCTCTTCCAGATCGGCTGGCAGGCTGATACCATAAAGGACAACTTTGTAGTAGTGTACAAAGAAGAAGAGAATCAGTACCAAAGGCAGGAAGAAGACATGCAACAGATAGAAACGCAGTAGACCGTTGGCACCAATGTCAGGCGCACCACGAGCCAGCAAGTTGACTGTCTCACCCACAATGGCAGGTGGAACCGCTTCCGCCATCGACGTACCGATTGTAACCGCCCAGAATGCCAATTGATCCCAAGGTAATAGATAGCCAGAGAAGCTTAGAAATAGCGTTACAACCAGCAGAATTACCCCGGTAAGCCATGTAAACTCCCTGGGCGGTTTATAGCTTCCGGTGAGATAGGTCCTCACCATATGTAACGTCACGATGGCAACCATTGCCTCCGCACCCAAACGATGGATGTCGCGCATAAATTGACCATACGGCACGTTATTTAACAGCCGAATCATATCTTCATAGGCACGCTCTGGTGATGGTGCGTACCAAATCATCAGGTAGATACCTGTGATGGTTTCAATAATAAACAAATAGGTGGAAAGCAAGCCCAAACGGAATGTATGGGTAAACCGTGTCACCGCTTCGTGATAATATGCAGGCTTGATGTGTAGCAAGAATGCATCTGAGTGTGGCCGTAGACGTGTGTTTGGCACACCAGGTGCCTCTCCACGCAACATACCACGAAACTCACGCGGACGAATACCTGCGGTCAGGTATGTAAATACATTTGCTGAAACATCAGCTGCGGCAGTCAGAAGACTTCTATTTTGAACTTCTGGTTGTACAGCCATCTTTTTGTTGTTCCTTTACTCAGCCCTTTGCCTGTGTGCATTGGATACAATTGCGTTTTGGTTTGAGAACCTTACCCAGAGACAGTGTTTGTGCATGGATAAACGCATCACCCTGTATTAATCGCAGGTGACATATCTTTTGGATCACCCACAATCTTTTTACCAGTATTGACAACCACTTCGCCATTATCAATCTCTACATCAAATCGATCCAATGAGCGTCCGGCTGGTCCTTCAATGTAGTACCCTTCACGTGTGAATTTGGACCCGTGACATGGACATTCGAAGCGGTTATTGGCATCTGCCCATTTATAGAGACAACCAAGGTGTGTACAGACCATGTAAAGTGCTTTTGGCCCTTCCGCATCCGTGTTCACAAGCCAGAACTTACCGTTAGCATCCCCTCTGGGTGCTACAGTCGTTGGCGGCAACGCACTTTCAGCCCCAATGCGGAATTTACCACCAAATTCACCCTCACGGAAACGAGGATACATAAATAGGAAGCTCAACAGCCCAGACTGCGCTGTGATAAGCCCTAGTGAAGCCCCCCAAGCATAAATCAAAAATTCACGCCGCCCCATACGAGCACGTTCCGCTTGCTCTTCTGGTGTTAATTCGGGTTTGTCTGCCATCTTGATATCCTTCCGTCATATTGACGTAAAATAACCCCAATTCTTATCAATAAATTGAGTTATCTCATCACTGATAGACAAATAACATGGATACATGATATATCCACGTATGAAATACGAATAAATTAATTCAGAATTTGGGTTGTGAATTAATTCACAACCAATATACCAGCTATTTTATCACTAATTCAGTGATATCGCAACCTTTCAATGATATGGAATTTTATACCATTTACAAGGGATTCAGCAAATTGCGACAATACGACTTCTCCGATGACAAGTATAGATAGTTTGTGCTATACCTACGATTCTGTAGTAGAATAAGCAAGCGTTTTAGATTGTATTGATGGAGGATTTTTATGACAGCATCACAATCTATAATGCTACCCAGAAACTAGACCACATCCTCAGATAAAAATTCGGTCGCTTTCGATAACACGACGATTTTGATGTACTTTCTGAGATACTTCACCCGCCATCGAGAAACAACGGGCTATTTGACGGATAACAACCTTAAAATAGATATAGGATGGGTCCGGCGGCTTGTTTTGGAAAACCCAACCATTGCCGAGAAGTATGTCAATCAACTCACGACTGATAAAACAATTGCCTATAATAATGCCCTCTTGGGAAGCCAATTTAACATCAAACAATTTTTTTGAAGAGCAATTTTTTCCCATTGCCTTTTTCCATCTAGGACTTTTGACCCGGCAGGATGCCTTTTATTTCGCCTTCCCCAATCTCAATGTGTATCAACTCTTTGTCGACTATTTTAACGAGTACCACAAAAACGATACCACCAACCCCTTTGCAAACACCATGCTGTCTTTCTCGCGTCACCCCAACCTAGAAGCCCTTTTCCGCTGCTATTGGGAAGAATACGTCCAACGCCTACCCGAACCAATTTTTATGCAGGTCAATGAAAACTTTTATCGCACCACCTTCTATCTAACTCTGTACTCAGCACCTCTCGACATGGTTCACGTGGCATGTGGAACGACCTTATGCCAGCGGCAAAAGTGACTTGGCGTTTGTGGGTAAGTTTAACGAGAAGTTTGCCAGATTGCGCTGGATGATTGAGTTCAAATATTACGCCAAAACCAAGATGCAAGAAAAGGACGTCAACATCGCAGAATTTGAGGCACTTGATGAGGACATTGACCAATTACGCGGCTATGCGCGGGATTTAGAGCAGGAAGTGCAGGAGATAGAGGTCAGGCAGTTTTTGATCTATTGTTTTGGGAATGAGGGGTTTCGGTTGTTTGAGATAGAATAGGGTCGCAGATGGTTCCTATTGCCCCTTCTCAGGAAATCCCAAGAACCCAAACACTTTGGCGAGCTGATTAAATTGCGCCAAATCGGTGTAGTGAATCTCTTCTTCCTCCAAACGCCCCTTGGCTGGCTCAAAATAACCTGCCTTGGAGACATACCACCGCGTCACTTCGTCGTACTGTTTCACCGCTTGGATGGCATCAATCTGGTTGAGAAATTCCTCGACATTGGTGCTTGTCACCTTCGTTTTGCGATATTTGACCTGTACAAACCATGCGCCTTGGGTCCATGTCTCTTCAACATCATCAAATATCTGGTATTCGGCAATCAAATCCAACTCTTCCTCGGTATCATCGGCAATGATACCCCAGCGGTTCTCGATTTTGTTGAAACGTGGCAGCACCACAGGGTCAGGCGTCGAGAAGTAGCGCACCCCATCCAAGGTACGACCATCAAAGCCTTTCATGACCGCACCCACAACAATCTCGGCAAGTTCGGGCATTCGTGCGCCATCCCACAGCGTCAAATCTTCTGATGGCGATCATGATCCTGCTGGGCGCGTTCGGGGTGACCAAGCTCAATACTCAGTTTTTTCCGACGATCGAGATTCCGGTCATTACCGTTTCGGTATCCTGGCCCGGGGCCAGTGCCGAGGATGTTGAGAAAAACATCATTGATGCACTGGAGCCTGAGGTCCGCTTTCTCGACGGTGTCGACGATGCGATTTCTATTGCCCGAGAAGGCGCAGCCGTGATCACGCTTGAATATGATAGCGGCACGGACATGCAGAAGGCGCAATCCGACGTCGAGCAAGCCATCGCGCGCGTCACGACGCTTCCAGAAGATTCCGAAGATCCTGTGGTCTCACGCATTCCCTTCCGAGATGACGTGGCGAAGATTTCCATCTACGGGCCTTTTCCTGAATCGGCCCTGAAACGCTATGCGAAGCAGATTCGGGACGGGTTGCTGGATGTGGGAATCGACAAGGTTACGCTGACCGGCGCCCGCTCGGAAGAAATCTCGGTTGAGGCACACGAACGCGATCTCCGTCGCCTGAATCTCACTGTTTCTGACCTCGCCACCCGAATCCGGGAGAACACGCGAGACATTCCATCCGGCACTGTCGAAGGCGACGTCGATATCCAACTGCGCACGCTTAGCGAACGCAAGACGGCCGCAGAGCTCGGCGATATTGAAGTGCGATCGACGCAATCGGGCGAAAAGGTTTACCTGCGGGATGTGGCACGTCTCGAAGACCGCTTTGACAAGGATGAAAAAATTGGTGTTCGACGCGGTATTCGCGCCATTGAGCTGAACGTCCAGCGCGCGCTGACTGCCGATACCCTCGAGACCATGAAGGCGATGGAAAAATACATCGCCAAGATCAAACCAACGCTGCCGCCGACGCTGCAAGTTGAAGTCTACGATGTACGCGGAAAGTTCGTGAAACAGCGACTCGGCATTCTCGTGAAGAACGGATTGCAAGGGCTCGTCATTGTGTTGCTTGTTCTGTTCATCTTTCTGGACTGGAAGATCGCATTCTGGACAGCCGTCGGCATTCCGGTCGCTTTTCTGGCGACACTCGCAGTGATGTTCCTGTCCGGGCAAAGCATCAACATGATCTCGATGTTCGCCCTCATCATGATGCTCGGAATTATTGTCGACGATGCCATTGTGGTCGGCGAGCATACCGCAACGCTTCAGAGTCAAGGGTATTCCCCGCAAGACGCCGCCGAAATTGGCGGATCAAAAATGCTGATGCCGGTACTGGCTGCAATGCTCACAACACTGGCGGCCTTTTTCCCGATCTTCCTTATTTCGGACCGTATCGGGGATATCATGTCGGCGATCCCGCTGGTCGTTACAGCGGTTCTGAT
>JBCCFC010000795.1:0-6525 GCA_039029935.1 Chloroflexota bacterium | reverse complement strand
TGCCCAATCCATTGGACCAACCTAAAAGACTCAAAACTTACACAGACACAGGATCCAATTCCAATGCCTCCACAGCCGCCATCAACGCACTGTGTTCTTCCGCTGTCAGCGACCCCATCGGCGGACGTGGTGTACCACAATCAACACCCAGTCGATGACTCAAAACGGCTTTGGCGATGGCATGGAAGCGATAGGGTTTGACCAAATCGGCCACCTTGGAGGCATGTTCCTGCGCCGCCTGTGCTGCCACCAGATCACCCGCTTGGTAGGCATTCCACACGGCTACCCAGCGTTCAGGAACCATATTGGGCGGTCCATCGACACAGCCAACTGCGCCAATCGTCATCGCTGGCAACATCAGCCGACAGTTCCCCACAAAACAGGATAAGCCCATGTTGGCAAAGTCACGCACAAATCCCTGATAGGGGGCAGAGTGCTTCAACCCTGCCAGTTGTGGCACCTTGTCTTGGATTTTACGCATAAGCGTGGGCGTGATCTCGACATTGGTCGATTGCGGCAGGTTATAGGCAAAGAGCGGCAGGTCTGCGGCTTCGGCGACCACGCGGTAATGCTCAACAATGGCGTCATCGTCTTGTCCGTAGAAGAAGGGCGGCACACAGCAGATGGCCTCGACACCGACCTTGGCTGCGTGTTCCGCCAGCCGTGCTGACCGTACAGTGCTGGACGCACCGACGTGCATGATGTTGTTGATGCGCCCTTGGTTTTGGTCAACGGCTATCTCCGCTATGCGCATATTTTCCTCATCAGTGAGTAGCACACTCTCGCCTGTGCCCCCCGCCACCCAAAATCCGTGAACACCTGCTTGAATGTTAAATTCTATCACCTTGCGGAAGGCGTCTTCATTGAGTTTGCCATCGGCAGTCATCGGCGTAATGATGGCTGGTACAAGTCCTTTAAAGTCTGGCATAAATGGTTCTCCTTTGGTAGTTAAAAGTTGATAGTTGATAGTTGATAGTTGGAAGAGTGATGAGTGAAAAGTGATGAGCGCAGCTAGCAACCCTTCCACTCTTCAACCCTTCAACTTTTCAACCTTTCAACCTTTCCCGCATTATAGTGAATCGGAGAACTTCTGTCAACGCAACCAAAATTATCCTCGGTAGCCATTGGTGGGTGGTTTAGAGACCTCATCTAGGCGTTGGCGGTGTTCTGGTGCGAGTGTCCAGCCCAATGCGCCGATGTTATCATCCATCTGCTCTGGTGTGTCACAGCCGACAATGGCACAGGTGATTTCTGGATGGGAGAGGACCCAGGCGATGGCGACCTGTGCGGGTGTCTTATCTAGGTCACTGGCAACTTCATGCAATGTTGCTACCACTTGCCCAATTTGTCCGGCCATCATCTTCTCGAATACGAGACGGTTGTTGGGTCTACCCCAGAACGAGTTGGCTGGCGGTGGTTCGTCTGGTGCATAGATGCCCGTCAATAGGCTAACAGCCAGCGGGCTATAGGCCATTGCGCCCAATCCCGTCTCGCGAATTAGGCCAAACATTTCATCTTCCAGCCCACGATGGAGCAAGTTGTATTGATTTTGGACACACATGTATGGCTCGGCATGAACACGGTCGGCATACCATAGGGCGCGGCACACCTGCCATGCCTGATGGTTACAGCAGCCGATGTAGCGCACCTTGCCCGCACGAACAATGTCATCCAATGTGCGTACCAGCTCCTCGGCTGGTGTGGTGTCGTCATGAAAATGAATGAGGTAGACATCAATATAATCTGTATTGAGCCGTCGTAGCGATTGCTCCAGTTGATGCATGATGTGTGTGCGTGATGCACCCCAATCGTTGGGACCATGCCCCATCGGTGAGGTCACTTTAGAGGTGACGACCACACGGTCACGCCGTCCCTGTAACACACGCCCCAGCACACGCTCCGATTGCCCCACATTGGCGCGGTCATCCATTGCGCCATAGACATTGGCGCAGTCAATGAGGTTGATGCCCACGTCGAGTGTGTGTTCAATCATGCGTTGGGCAACGGTTTCATCATCCTGCCCACGTAGCCCTAGCCCCAAGGCTAACCGACTGACCTTGAGACCTGTCGAGCCAAAGTTAATGTATTCCATCCAAAACCTCCTGCATAGGATTGAAATCCCATGCTGATAAGCGAAGCCTGCTAAAGCCAGGCTAATCTATCGCCCATATCACTCCTAAGAAACAAGAATTTTTAGTGCAAATAAAAATATTTACAGTGTATTAAATTGATATTTCGAGCTAGTACGAGTTTTATATATCAAACCTCTACGAGTACGACACGATCACTTGTTTCTTTCCGATTGAACCGCCGAAGGCGGCGGGGTTACTGTCAACTATCAATTTTCAACTATCAACTGTATATCTTTCTCTGTCAACGCCGCGAAATGCTCCAAGACCATGCGATGCATAAATACATAGCCTCCACCGACCTTGCGCAGAAAGAGCCGTTCTGATGTGTAGTCTAGGAAACGCGCGTAGTTCCAAGGAGTAAGACTGTGATAGAATAGTAAGAATCGTAAGATAAAATGTTTGAGACAAGTTGTCAGCCCTCCCAACCCTGCAATCATGACAAAACTCAGCCCTCCCCCCGCTAGGCTAAAATTCAGCCCTCCTGTCAGTCTAAAACTCCGCCCTTCCAACTGCTTATCCGTCAGCCCTTCCATCAGGCTAAGAGCTAACCCTTCCATCAGGCCGAAAACCAGCCCTCCCGTCAGCCCCGCAATTAGACCTAAAATCATACAATTTCTTAACAATGCCCAAATGCCTTGATTTGGTTTTGTTTTCGACTTTGCCCTAGCTGGCCATTGTTCTATAATCAGCCCTCCCATCAGCCCTATAATCAACCATTGAATCATGCCATTTCTATTCGTGAAATCGATTTCTTTATATACCGGAATTTCACCCAATTTGAAACTCAGCTCACTTTTAATTGAGGCAAATTTTTCTTCATCTGACTTAACGTCTTTAAGTAGTTCACCTAGTTTGAAATTCAGTTCATTTTTAATTGAGGCAAGACGTTCTTCATCTGACTTAACGTTTTTAAGCGGTTCATCTAGTTTGAAATTCGGTTCATTGTTAATTGAGGCAAGACGTTCTTCACCCGATTTAACATCTTTAAGTAGTTCATTTAGTTTAAAATTTAGTTTATTGTTAATTGAGGCAATACGTTCTTCATTTGACTTAACCCTTTTAAGCAGTTTATCTCGCATTAAACTCCGCTGCGAATCCTCCTTTAAAATATTCCTTGCAACCAGGGCAGAAATTAGGGTGAAATACACCCCTGTAACTAGCCCTTCAATCAGCCCTGTAATCAGTCTGAAACTCAGACCCGTAGCCATCAGTCCGAAACTTAGACCTGTAATCAGCCCGAGACTCAGCCGATATACATTCATACGTGAACGATCCCCAAGCCAATCTGGTTGCAGATACTCAATGTAGAAGAACGTTTGGCTACGTTTGACCATTTGGCTTGCCAGCCATTGCAGCCAGTGGAGTGTGTCCGCTTGGCTGTACTTGTGTTCAAGTTCCCGGTGTTGGAACATGCGCTTGATATAGCGGTTAAAGAGGCGTTGAGTTGTGGTGCGCTCTGGGTCATTGCTCAGTGGGTCATCACCCTGCACGGCCAGTGTCATGACGCTCAACATCAGTGGCGTTTGGGCCAACTCTCGTAACTCTGTGTCACCGGCCAGCACATGCGCCAGCGTTTTACCATGTTCTCCGAGATCGGCAATATATTGGTCAATCTGTACCTGTGTTAGCGGACGGACGACGACGGCTCCTTGGAGTTGCAGCTTGTCCGTCAGTGCTTCATACTCTTCGGTACGGCTACACACAACAATGTTGACGACATGTTCGCGGCGATAGTCGTTGATGGCGGCCACGCATTCTTCTCTGCGATCTTCGTCCACCTCATCCAGCCCATCGAGCAGTGGAATCAGTTCATCATTTGCCACCCAACCCTGTGACACTTTCTTGGGCATCTGGTAGCGCTGGTTCAGTTCCTCGACCAACCAGTCGGCCAGCGGTTGCCCCGACTGCCACGATGAGAGGTTGACGACAATGGGTGTGGGGTGCGTTGGGTCAGCGTCGGCACGGGCCAGCAGAGATTCAGCTAGCATAAGCAGCGTGGTTGTCTTGCCCGAGCCGGGCGAGCCAAGGATGAGCAGTTGTTCGCCCATCTCGTCATAGACATTGAGTATTTGCTGATGGTCGCCAATGGTTCGGTCTGGCTGATTTGGCCGTTGCAGAATTAAGTCCCAAGGCTGGTTGTCAACGGCATGGGGCTGCTCATCCAGTTTCAGGCGAATACGCACTTCGCGATAGAGTGAACTCTTGAGAACGCCCTTGATCCAGAATTGATTGACGGCCTGACGTAGTACTTTGTGGTAACGTTGGTTGCGGACATTATTGGGATCAATGTACTGATTGATCGTCACCGTCATGTCAACGACTTCGCCAGTCGCGACAGCTATGCTATTGTCAATGTTGCCCACGGATATTTTAGTGGATTTTGGTTGATTTGAAGTTGTGTCTTTCATGTTGCAAATAGGATTTGTGCCTAAAAAGGAAAATAGAACCCAGTAACACAGATTGGCTATCTGTGGCGCAGGTAATCAACCTGCGATACTGTCCTTTGCCCCTAAATAGGGAAATATAAACCAGTAACACAAATTAATTATCTGTGGCGCAGGTAATCAACCTACGATACTGTTCGTTGTCCTTGTTTTCGGTTTGAGAATCACTGAACTGATTGTACACATTTGATAACGATGAGAGTATAGCATAGATTGATGGGATCATGAAGTTGATGTTAAAATAGTCCAATCGCTATCATAGCTGAACGACACATTAACCAATTGAGTTCAAAATAGGCTCTTAGGATTTCGTAAGATTGAAGCTCACGAAATCCTATAGACCCGATAGATTGAAGGATGCAAACAAATTTTAAGATGACAAACCAAGATTTTCAACAATTTTCAAGTGAGCTAGAAGAACGCTTTCTGCGCTATGTACAGATTGACACGCAGAGCGATGAAGCCTCGACCAGCACACCGAGCACAGAACGGCAGTGGGATTTGCTGCGACTATTGGCCGATGAGTTGACCGCGATGGGGGCCAGTGACGTGACCTTAACCGACTATGCCTGCTGCCTCGCCACCATCCCCTCAACTGTGCCCGACAAGCAAGTCCCGACCATTGCATTTATGGCGCATGTCGATACAACCGCGCAATTCAATGGCTTTGGCGTCAAGCCCATTGTGCATCACAACTACAATGGTGAGCCGATTGTGTTGCCCGATGACGCCACACAGGTTCTCTCCTCTGATGAACTGCCCTATTTGGCTGCAAAAGTGGGTGATGACATCATCAACGCCAGCGGCACGACCTTATTGGCAGCGGATGACAAAGCAGGTGTCACCATCATTATGACAATGGCAAAACATCTGCTCGACCATCCGGACATTCCACATGGTGCTGTCCGTGTCTGTTTTACACCCGATGAGGAGATTGGGCGTGGTGTCCATGAACGCCTGCCACAGGATTTGGGGGCGGATGTTGCCTACACGTTGGATGGTGCCGAAGCGGGTGAAGTGGTCTATGAGACATTTTCGGCGGATAAGGGGGTGGTGACAGTGCAAGGTGTTTCCATTCATCCAGGCGATGCCAAGGGTGTCATGGTCAATGCACTCACTGTAGCATCCGACATTATCCAAAAACTACCCAGAGAAACGTTGACACCTGAAACGACAGAGGGGCGTGAAGGCTTTATCCATCTCTATCAACAGGTCGGTGGCTCGCATGAGACAACGCTTCAATTTATCATCCGTGACTTTGAGCGTGATAAGCTAGCCACACATGGTGAACTGCTCCAATCCATCTGTGCCGAGGTGCAAGCCAGTGAACCACGTGCCACCATCACCTGTGAGATTACGCCACAGTATCGCAACATGCGCTATTGGCTGGAGAATGACATGCGCCCCGTTAATCTGGCAACCAAGGCTGTCGAACAGCTTGGCCTGACCGTCATCAACACACCCATTCGCGGTGGTACGGATGGCTCACGCCTCACCGAAATGGGCGTCCCCACGCCGAATCTGTTCACAGGAATGCAGAACATTCACGGCCCACTCGAATGGGTCAGTGTCCAAGATATGGCAAAGGCGACGCGTATGTTGGTGAATTTGGCGCAGTTATGGAGTGAATAGTTGATAGTAACCGCACCGCCTGTGGGCGGTTCAAACGGAAAGAAACAAGCGTGTAGCTTGTGCGTCTCCAGTGCAAATGGTGAATCCATATGGGTCAAAAATTGAAGAAATGGGTTCACCATATGTAAAATACAAAAGTTCAGACAGTTAAGGCCGGTTTCACAATGATGCCAAAGAGCTCGTTTGACATCATTGTGAAACCGGCCTTAACTGTCTGAACTTTTGTATTTTACATATGGTGAACCCATTTCTTCAATTTTTGACCCATATGGATTCACCATTTGCACTTGAGACGGACAAGCTACACGCTTGTTTCT
>JBCCFC010000794.1:0-6529 GCA_039029935.1 Chloroflexota bacterium | reverse complement strand
CCTAGCACGGCACCAGAATGAAGAAAAAGGGAACAAGAGAGAAGGAAAGGAACGAGAAATTGGCTTCACGGCTATCAAAATTAGGAGTTTTGCTCTCTCGAAATAGTTCAGCTAGCACGCCCTCGTGCGGGTCGAATCGCACGAGGGCGTGCTCACTGGACTTTATTTCTAAAAACATATTTGGGTTTACTTAGAATCTCATTTTATCATGTTTATAGGGTTTATGCTATTCAAATTTTAGTAGAGTTCATCCGCAAGACTCAAAAAATATACCGCAGATTCCTTATGGTAAGTAGCCCAACGCTCAGGTTGCCTACCTGAGATACGTTCTAGGGTTTGTGATAGGGCAATTGCACCAATCCTAGACAGATCAAGTCGTTTCGGAGTGTTTCCGGTGTATTTCCGTAGATTTCCCAGAGTTCACATGCCATTATTTTGTGTATAATAAAGCTGGATTTGATTCACGATAACGCAAATGTGGCATTCACAGACAAGGACTCTATCATGGAACACACAAAGCCAGTCATTTTTCTAGCCTTTGCCAACCCCGCTGCGGGGACACAGACCCATCTACGTAATTTGGGCGAAGAGGCACGTCAACTGGAAGATGTCATCCGGCAGGCGCAAGAAGACAACCTCTGCGAGTTGGTCATCAAGTCCTATGCGGGGTTGGAGGAGATCGTTGACGTCTTTCAAGAATATCGTAACCGCATTGCTATTTTCCACTATGGGGGCCACGCCCAAAACTTTATGCTGATGCTTGAGAATTCTGGTGGGAACACGGCGACCAACAGGAACGGTGACGAAAATTATGGCACAACCATGATTGATGGGCGCGGGTTGGCTACATTCCTTGGTCAGCAGGATGGCCTCCAGTTGGTCTTCCTCAACGCCTGCTCCACCCAACCGCAGGTGGATGAACTACTCAACGCCAATATTCCCGCTGTGATTGCAACCAGCCAATCCATCCGTGATGATGTTGCTACGACGCTTGCAACCCACTTCTATCAGTCGTTGACCAGTGGGGCTAACCTGCAAAAAGCCTTTAACGAGGCTGAGGGCGTGGCGCAGGCAATGGTTGGCAAGGGCAGTGTACGTGATGCCTATTTTGAGGATAGCACGGGTGTAGCGATGACCGAGTTCTATCACTGGCCCTGGAGCCTGACCATTAAACAGGGGGCCGAGCAACTCAACGAGTGGAGTCTTGCGGAGGCAGCCAACGAACCGCTTTTTGGTCTACCGCCATTACCAGAATATGCCCTGCCCAATGTCCCATTCCGCCACCTCAATTTTTTCACTGAGCAACACGCTGAAATCTTCTTTGGGCGTGGTCATCAAATCCGTACACTCTATGAGCTGGTGACAACGCCCGATAGCGCATCAATACTCCTCTTTTATGGTGAATCGGGGGTTGGTAAATCATCTATGCTGGCGGCTGGCTTGCTTCCACGGCTACAGCGGCAGACCATTCATTATGTCCGACGTGACCAAGGGCTGGGGTTGACGGGGACACTGGCACAGACATTGTGGACAGATGAAACCGTACCGGAGCTATTGGATGCAGAGATAATCGCCAAGCGTTGGCATGAATTAGAGCAAATGCCGGACAGCAGAACACGCAAACCACTGATCATCGTCCTTGACCAAGTGGAAGAAATCTTTACACGACCCAATCACGAGCAACCCCATGAACTGACTGATTTCCTCGATGTGTTGAATGTACTCTTTGCACAGCGTTCACAAATCCCCCAAGGCAAGCTCATTCTCGGTTTTCGTAAAGAGTGGCTGGCCGATATCGAAGATGCCATGAAGCGACGACGACTACCACGCACCAAGTTCTTTCTCTCACGCTTGACCC
Source organism: Chloroflexota bacterium (assembly GCA_039029935.1). Classification (GTDB taxonomy): domain Bacteria; phylum Chloroflexota; class Anaerolineae; order Caldilineales; family Caldilineaceae. The sequence goes on along the minus strand of JBCCFC010000794.1, from coordinate 4,671 downwards.
GTGTGGGCATCATCGAAGCAGTGACAGGTGTCGCACGGTCAACACGGCTGCAAACGCACTATCACCTGGCCGTCGAGGCTGGGTTGGCCGAAATCATTGCCGATGACCTGCTTGAAGACCCTGACTCACCGATTGCGCCTACATTGCAGATTTTGCTGGTGAAGATGTGGAAAGAATGCGAAAAGGGCAATCTCGGTCAACCCCACTTTGATATTGTCCTCTATCAATCGCTCAAACGCAAAGGATTGCTTCTACGCGATTTCCTCCAGCAGCAGCTAGACAAACTGCATGAATGGCGCGCCGAGGTGGTCGATTCCGGTTTGGTATTGGATGTGTTGGCTGCGCACACGACACCGCAAGGCACAGTCGACCATCATACCGAGGCTGAATTACTGGACCTGTATCGCCATCTTGAGCATGATATCCCACCTTTGGTACAAAAATGTGAGGAGTTGTATCTACTCTTCAACCCCATCAGCCAACAAGCAGACCAGTCCAAATCATCCCGTCTTGCGCATGACGCCCTCGCCTCACTGACCCGCCACCAATATGAGGAGTCGAATAAACCCGGCCAGCGCGCCCGACGCATCTTGGATAGCAGGATTGGTGAGTGGGTGGATGAACAAGGACAGCCAGCGGAAGGCAACCCTCTGGATGAAAATGATTTGAGGCTTGTCGAGGACGGATTAAATGGAACACGTCATCTCTCCCTATTAGAGCAACAATTGCTCGAAGCCAGTCGAGTTGCACAGATTCAACGAGAGCAGGAACGAAAACTTCAACGGCGTTTCCGCAATGGACTGTTTGCGTTGGTAGGGGCGGTTGCAGTCGTCGCGTTCTTGGTCGTTTGGGTGGCAATGCAACTGAATAATCTCGCCGCCGCACACTCGATGGTTTCAGAGATTCAACAGCATATTGAACGCAAAGATTACCGTATGGCGACACTTCTTTCTCTGGAGGCCCAGCATCTTGACCCATCTAGCATTCAACAAATAAGAACGGGTGAGCTTCTTGAAGGTGAGCAGCTTATTTATGTCAGTGAGGTGACAAGACAGAGTGGGCATGATGATGTTGCTAATCATGTGGCATGGAGTCCCGATGGTGTAACCCTAGCCTCAGCCTCAGACGATCATACGGTTCGTTTGTGGCATATGGAAACAGGCAAACCCATTGCTGTGCTTGACGGTCACACAGATGCTGTACACAGCATTGCATGGAGCCCCGATGGCACAATGGTTGCCTCTACCTCTGCCGATAAAACCATCATCCTTTGGGATACCGAAACCCACAATCGACTTGCTGTGTTTGTCGACCACACTGATGAGGTTTGGGATGTTGCATGGCATCCCGACGGCACAATCTTGGCCTCTGCCAGCGCGGACAACAGCGTGATTTTGTGGGATGTGTCGGCAGAAAATCCAATTGCTACCTTGAAAGGACACACCGCCTCTGCCAATAGCATATCATGGAACCCTACGGGCGAACTGCTTGCCTCGGCCTCTGACGACAAAACCATTATCGTGTGGAACACAACCACATATGAACGAATGACAACATTGGATGCATCATTTGCACCGATCTGGAGCGTCGCATGGCATCCCGATGATCCATTCACCCTCGTCTCGACCTCTGCTAGGCATGTTCTCCTCTGGGATATGGCAACCTATACACTTGTTGACACCCTCAAGCACCATTCAGACAACGTTCACACCGTCACTTGGCATCCTGATGGAGAAACCTTGGTTTCTGTTTCGGACGAGAATATTGTCCTGTGGGATGCCACCACCTATGAACCCATTTTGACGCAACAAGGCGATTCGAGCGGGACCAATGGCATTGCATGGCATCCCCATCATGAAATCCTGGCCTTTGGTGCGAGTGATGGCACTGTCATTGCTTGGCAGATGACCACCCAACAAGGGGTAACAACCCTGCAAGGTCATCAACATGATATCCAAGACATTGCGTGGAGCCCTGATGGCCAGATGCTTGCGTCTGCCTCTGCGGACAACACCATTATGCTGTGGGATGCGGCTACCCATGAACATCTTGCCACCCTGCAAGGGCACTCGGATTGGGTTCGGAGTATCGCATGGCACCCTGACGGACATCAGTTGGCCTCTGCCTCAGACGATAGCACGATTATCCTTTGGGATGTAAAAACACAGGAGAAACTTGGAACGCTCGAAGGCCATTCGGATTTTGTCTTGGATGTGGCTTGGAGTCCCGATGGAACGACTTTGGCCTCTGCCTCAATGGATACCACTGTTATGATTTGGGATGTGACAGATATGACAAACGTGGAACACTTGATAACCCTGGAAGAACATATAGATTGGGTCAGGAGCGTGGCTTGGAGTCCTGATGGCACAACGTTGGCTTCTGGTGCAGATGATTCGTCTCTCTATCTCTGGGATATGACCACCTATGACTATGTTGAGTTTGTAAATCATTGGGGCTGGATTATGGACGTAACGTGGAGTCCTGACGGGACGATGTTGGCTTCGGCTTCGGATGATAGTGGCGTCATCCTGTGGAATGCGGAAACACACAATGAAATTGCATCACTTGATGTTGGTTTAGGCTGGACGAATAGTCTGACATGGAGCCCTGACGGTAAAGTCTTAGCATCGGCGACAAATAATAACACGATTACACTTTGGGATTTGGCAACTGGCAAGCACGTTGCCTCACACAGTAGTCATGCCGAGACACTGACAAGCATTGCTTGGCGTCCCGACGGAGCGGTTCTCGCATCCGCAGCCAACGACGACATGATCAAATTGTGGCCTGTATCGTTGATGCGCGACCCCTGTCGTCTTGTCGTTCAGAATCTCGATGCAGATGAATGGATGGATGCTCGACCGCTCGCCCTGCACCAGGCGACATGTCCAAAGTACCCCATACCAAAGAGGGCTAGTCTGCTAGATGTCGTCGTTGAAGAGACACCTGAGCATGCTTTTTATTTTGCCATGATGTCATGGCAAGATCGTCTATGGATGCTGATGTTCTTACTTCTTACCTTGCTAACGATTGCCACATTAACCATACCTTTATTACATAGCAAATGGGGTATGATACTCTTTGCCAGTATGGAATTTCTATCGCTGGGCGTTTTATATGCAAGTAATATGCCTGTTCTCGAAACGTTTATATTGGGTGGCCTGACAGGGTTAATTCTTGCCGTTGGTTTGTGGGTTGTCGTTGTTCTGTCCTGCTGGCTCTATCACAAGCTGTTTCGGCGAGGAAAAGTAGTGGTAAGCCAAGAGGTGGATAGTGCCGATAGCTTGTGGCTGATTGATCTATTAGTTGAGCACCTATCACGGAACAGAAGAGGGGTAATTATTCTTTTTATCAGTATGGAGTTTCTATCGATAGGATTTTGGTATTTAGCCGAACTATCCGTACTCGAGACGTTCATAGTGGGTGGTCCAACGGGGCTAGTTCTTACCGTTGGCCTATGGTGCGTCTTTGTGCCGTCTCGCTGGGTCTATCGCAAACTGTTCCAGCCGGGGAAAGCCGTCATCAGCCATGAGGTAGAAGCCACTGCGTGAGGGAAGTTCATCAATGAATCGAGTCTCAGATGTGGCTCTTTGGAAACTCATGAGATTGACAATCGTAGGTCATCGCTAATAGCGTGACACTCTGGGGTGTACCAAGAATGTCACGCTATTCACCACCTGAAAGCCGTCACCACGATCTAAATCGCCTCAATCATCCGCCCCGAAATCAACCTCGACGGCTCCCCATCCACCCCCACCGGAATATCCCCATTCAAGGTCACGCGATAAAACTGTCGGTCAAAATCAGTGGCGTAGATATCCGACGGCGCAAGATGGGCGGTGGCACGATTGTCCCAAAAAGCGATGCTACCCGGCGCCCACTTAAAGTGCACCGTATACTCTGGACGCACAGCATGTTCTTTGAGCAGCACAAGTAGAGCCTCGCTTTCAGTCGGCGTCAACCCGACAATCGACTTGGCAAAATTAGGGCTGACATAGAGCACCTCCTCACCTGTTTCGGGATGAACACGAACCAGTGGATGCTCGGTAATGAGATTGTTGGCATTCAACTTCTCGTTGTAGGCAGTGGCGTCCAATGCTTGGGTGGGGTTGTTGTAGCTATGCACGGTGCGTAGCTGCGTGAGGAATGTCCGCATCGTTGGTGACAAATCCTGATAGGCTGCGGCCAGATTGGTCCATTGCGTATCACCACCATAGGGTGGCACGATTTCGCCGCGCAGAATGGAGGCAAAGGGTGGGTTGACGGCGGCGGTGATGTCAGCGTGCCATCCGGTCCAGCTATGTTTGACGCTTGGTTTGCCCTGGTTGGCCGTGCGATGTTTGGCGACCGAGTAAATTTCTGGATATTCGTCATCCCCGCCGAAGACGACATGACCGGGCGTCGGGTCGCCAAATTGCCGTGCAAAGTGGACATGTTGCGCATGGGAGAGAAACTGGTTACGGAAGAAGACCACCTTCCATTGTAAGAGTGCTGTGCGAATTTCGGTAACAGCCTGGTCACCCAATGGTTGGGTGAGGTCTACGCCTTCGATTTCTGCACCGATATGGACGGACAGTGGTTTGACTGTGATTTGTGTTTGGTCTTGCATGTAGTTCTCCTTGTTGTTTGTAGTGCGATTCCACAAAAATAATTACCCACATATTTGTG
>JBCCFC010000793.1:0-6532 GCA_039029935.1 Chloroflexota bacterium | reverse complement strand
TACAGCGAGAAGGTTGGTGCAGGTACGATGAACCCCGCCACCGTTATTCGCGTGTTGGGACCAGAGCCTTGGAATGCGGCCTATGTTGAGCCGTCCTATCGCACAGACGACGGACGCTATGCCGAGAACCCAAACCGGATGCAGATGCACCACCAATATCAGGTCATCCTCAAACCAGACCCAGGCAACCCGCAGGAATTGTATTTGGGTAGTTTGGAGGCATTGGGGCTGGACCGCACCCGCCACGACATTCGCTTTGTCGAGGACAACTGGGAATCACCCATGTTGGGGGCATGGGGGCTGGGCTGGGAGGTTTGGCTCGATGGTCAGGAGATTACGCAGTTTACCTATTTCCAACAGGCAGGCAGCGTGACACTTGACCCCGTGAGTGTGGAAATTACCTATGGGCTAGACCGCATCGTTATGTATCTGCAACAGAAAACGCAGGTCTGGGACATTGATGTGGATGGCGACCACAACTTTGCCGACCTCTACCGCTCCCCTGAAATCGAGCATTGTGTCTATAACTATGAGCTGGCCGATGTAGACCGACTCAAACGGATGCTTGATATTTATCATGAAGAGGCACAGGCGTGTATTGACCGCGGACTCGTCATTCCTGCACATGATTTTGTGCTGCGTCAGAGCCATACCTTTAATCTTCTCGATTCACGTGGGGCTGTGGGTGTGACCGAACGTGCCAAGCTCTTTGCCAGCATCCGTCGTCAATCCTTTGAAGCATCCAAGCTCTATGTTGAGCAGCGCAAAAATGAGGAATACCCTTGGTTGGATGATGATGCAGAGGAAAAAGGCACAGTCGAGGTGAAGCATCCGGCATTGGTAGAGGTGAAGCCAGTAGATGTGCCACAGTCCTTCCTCTTTGAAATTGGTGTGGAAGAGTTGCCTGTGCATGAAGTTGCCAACGGGCTGGAACAGGTTGAAGCCAACTTAGCGACATTGCTCAAGGAAGCCAACCTGATCTATGGTTCACTGGCTGTCACAGGCACAACACGCCGGCTGGTCGCCTATGTCACCGAACTTGTGCCATCACAGGCTGATGAGGTAGTTGAAAAGCGCGGTCCATCGGTAGACCGTGCCTTTGACAAGGATGGAGACCCCACCAAGGCAGCGTTGGGCTTCTCTCGTGGACAGGGCGTCAATGTCAAGGACTTGGAGGTCCGCGATGGCTATATCTATGCGGTCAAACGGGTCACAGGTCGCCCCACAATGGAGGTGTTGCCCGATATCTGTGTCAAGCTACTTGAAGGGCTGCGTTGGACCAAGACCATGCGTTGGAATGACAGTGGCATTGGCTTCCCACGCCCACTTCGCTGGCTCACGGCACTCTATGGCGAGCAAGTTGTGCCGTTTGCCTGGGCAGGTGTATTGAGTGGCCGCGAGAGCCGCAAACCCCGCTATGCCGAACTCACCGCTGGCAGTTTTGGCACATTCAGCACAGACCACAGCGACAACTATTTTGCTCAAGTGGCGGCACAGGGCATTGTCCTCAACCGTGACGAGCGTAAGGCACAGATTGCGCAGATGGTCGTGGATACAGCCGCACAGGTCAACGGAGCCATCACCGATGAGCCAGACTTGCTTGATGAAGTGACCGACTTGGTGGAATCACCACAGGCATTGCTGGGTTCCTTTGAAGAACGCTATCTGGCACTCCCGAAACCCGTGCTGATCGGTGTCATGAAGAAGCATCAACGCTACTTCCCGATTCTCAATGAAGACGGAACCATGAAGCCCCACTTCATCACCATCGCCAACGCCGACCAACTGGCACATCCTGATGTGGTGACACGTGGGAACGAGGGCGTCATCCGTGCGCGTTATGCCGACGCCGCCTTCTTCTATCGCCAAGACACCACGCAACCACTGGCCGATTTCACGCCCAAATTGAGTACGTTGACCTTCCACCAAAAACTAGGGTCGATGCTCAACAAAGTGGAGCGATTGCAATCACTGGCGACACAGTTGGCCACAACACTGGGTGCGTCGGATGCAGAGCAGACCACCACTGAACGCGCAGCAGCACTGAGCAAGTCCGATTTGGTCACATCAATGGTGGTCGAGATGACCAGCTTGCAGGGCATCATGGGTGAAACCTATGCGCTCAACAGCGGTGAATCCGCCGAGGTTGCCACCGCCATCCGTGAACATTACCTGCCACGCTCATCAGGTGATGACAATCCTGCAACGCTGCCAGGATTGGCCTTAAGCTTGGCCGATAAACTCGACAGCTTGTCGGGACTCTTTGCCGTAGGCGCAATTCCAACGGGGAGTGCCGACCCCTATGGCCTCCGTCGTGCCGCACTGGGCGTGGTCTTCAATCTGCTCGAAACCGAGACCGACTTTGACGTCAACGCCGGACTACAAGAGGCCGCTGACCTACAGCCGATTGATGTGCCAGCCGACTCGGTTGCCGAAACCACCACCTTTGTCACCCGCCGTCTACAGGGTGTCCTGCTCGATGCAGGCTATGCCCATGATGTTGTTGAAGCGGTGCTGGCTGTGCGTGGTGGCAACCCTTACAAGGCGCAACAGGCAGCAGTCGCCTTGGCCGAGATGGTGCAGGGTGCGGGCTGGGATGACACGTTCACGGCCTATGCCCGCTGTGCGCGTATCACCCGCAATCTGGAAAGTACGCTCGACCTCAATCCAAGTGCCTACACAGAAGCCGTCGAGCAGGTGTTGCATGATGCCTATATCGCGGCACAGGCTGTCATTGATGGTACGGATGAACCAGCGGCGGTGCTGAGTGCGCAACTCGATGCACTGGCTGGCCCCATCAATAACTTCTTTGACAATGTGATGGTGAATGCTGAGGATGAGGCTGTGCGGGCGGCGCGGTTGGCGTTGGTGCAGAAGATTGCGGCATTGCCAGCAGAGGTCGCGGATTTGAGTAAGTTACAAGGATTTTAGGTTGGTGTTTGTGTGAATGAAAAAGGCTGCATCACAATGATGCAGCCTTTTTCATTCACGCAACTTGGGCGATATTACACCCATATCTGCGAAACAGTATAGTTTTTCATGATTGCGTCACGTGTCACGATTGTAAGCTGATGTCGTTGTGCCTGTGCAATCAAGAGGCGATCAAAAGGGTCTTTATGATGCCAAGGCAAAAGAGCAGAGTTGATCATATCAGTTGCAGTAGGGTGAATCTGACGAAGGTTCGTATTCATAAAAATGGCATTCTTCCATGTGTGAACGTCAGCGATATCAATTCGTCCTTTTCGAGCAAGAAGGGCAGTCTCCCAAAATGAAATTGAGGAAACATATAATGCTTCATTGTCGGCTTTTTCATTGCAAAACTGTATGAATTCGGCTGATACAGTTGTTTTGTTGCTCCAAAAAATTAGTGCGTGAGTATCCAGCAGGAAATCGTCTTTGTTCATATGTAATCTTCCCAGATATCTTCAAGTGGTTTTATGAGTTCATCCGCAGAAACAAGTACTGTAATTTTTACAGGCATCTTATCCTGCCAATCTACGGAGTCGTCCTTGGTTTTCAATGATTGCGCCGCGCTTTGTCGTTGACTTTTTTGCCGTTTCAGATAATTGTCAACTTGGGCTTGATAACGTAGATAATACCCTAACACGGAGTATACATCAGCTAGATTGAGAACTGGATATTGATGCGTAATGCCTTCCGGTGTTTTACCCGCCCCAAAAGCATTAATTACTGCGCTAAAAGGAACCTCTGTGCCACTGATAACAATTGCATTGTCCTTGCCTATTCTCAGGGGCAGAAACTCTATCGGTTCATTGATAAATTCCATTATTCTAGCTTCATTCATTTTATTTTTCCCGTTTGAACCATAAATTGTATTGTCATTTTCCATCCCCACTGGGTGTGCATTCAACAAACCATTTTTCGAGTCCTTTAAGAGGCTCCTGCATCAAGCAACAGTAGCAGCCGTCTCTATCTCATTACTTGATTGCGCCGCATCTTGCACAACTTGATAGAACTGTTTAAAATCTTCAATATTCATAACCGCCTCAAGGATATCTTTGAGTGTCTCATCAGTTACAATGGATGACAAAAAGGTTTGAAGCTGTAAATAATCTTCTGCATATGGTTTATACCGCCATAAAATCAATTTGAGGATGTCCTGCTGGCGTGACTCACGTGCTATTCTCGCTTCTTCACGTGCAATTCGAGCTTCCTCGCGCCCTTCTTCGCGTCCTTCTTCGCGTCCTTTTTCGCGTCCTTCTTCACGTGCTTTGCGCGCCTTAGCCTGTCCTTCTTCACGTGCCTCTTCAAGCTGACGCCGCCACCGTCGTAGATAGGGTGTATCCAATACCCATTCATCCTGATCCATCATTGTCTCAATCATCTTGATAATCTCCTCATCCTGCAACAAGGCCAATAACTCCAACAACAAAAGATGTTGCTTCTCTCGATCTGGCACAGACCAGATTGCCTGATAAACCTGTGGAATGATTTCCTGTGGCTGTCTGGCACAGACCAGATTGCCTGATAAACCTGTGGAATGATTTCCTGTGGCTGTTCTAGGTTGGTCTGTCCCAAGAGCGGCAACAGCACAGGGCGTCCCTCATCAAGCAGTTCCTGCGGGTCGAGTGTCCAGAGATGTACAACATCATAGTGCCATGCCAGTGTCACACGCTTGCCAATACCTTTCACGTGATGATAGCCAGCGTCCGTCACATTGGTCTTTTCGCCGATGTAGAAGACGACGCTGTGAATGCGCATTCCTCGTTGTTGGTCGGCGAACCCAACAATGTAGTCCAATACACGAAAGCGCATCGGACGCTTCGAACTCTTGCCCTGAAATTCAAAGTGCAACAACACTTCATACGGCGTCTTTTCATCATCCTCTTCATCTGGATCCACCGTCACCCAATACACCAAGTCCGCATAGATGATGTTGGGATTGGGTTGCAGTTCAATGTTGGCCGCCGTAATCGCAATGACCTTTTTCTTGAGCAACCATTCAGCAAAGTCCTGCGGTGCGATTTGGACCAGCCGTTTCAGAGGGCTGTCGGTCTTGTTCATCGTATTCTCCGGTGTGTATCAATCTGAATGTAGCCTAGATATCCTTGCCTGCGTGTTGGGCGACAATCCGCAATTGGCATCACAAACGCGAATGCCCATGCCACATTCTCTTCATATCAACAAGTATAAAGAATGGCGGGGTGATTGTCAATGTTGATTTGGCATTCATGTACCGATTGGATAGATTGAAATAGCCTCATTTTTGTGTCAATTTGCGTTGACAAGGTGGTGTGCATCTGCTACACTTTTCCCACAGCCTATTAACAGCAGACGGCCAGTCAATCCTAAATTTGTGGTAGAGTTTTGGCGTTGGGAACCGTTACCTGTTTTTGGGTGCGGTTTTTTGTTTTGATCATGATATACAAGTAGCCATAATATGGATAATAAAGAAGAAATAAAACATCTACAGAATTTACTAAAACAACATAAAAAAAATCGAAGAACACTAGAATCTGATATTGCGTCATATGGTTTGGGGGAAGTTCCTTTGCACCTTACGCAAAAAATCGAATATGAAAAGAGTAAAATTGAACAGATTAAAGAAAAACTTCAACGGTTAGAAGATCAAGGGCGTATCAACATTGCATTTGTTACGGCAGCAATGACTTTGGAAGAGGCGCGCGATGCACATAAATTACATTGTCAAATGCTAAACGATAGTAGTCCATTAAGCCATAAGGCATTTCACGCTTTTCATAAACATGCTTATGGTGTCAAACCTTACGCAGACGTTAATGAAGCGGTATGGCTATCAAGTTATGGAGATAAGCGAGCAGACTGGAGACCAGATAGTGGCTCAGAGCAGACAATTGGTATGTATATTGAGGAACTTATTCGAAGGCATAATGATAACTGTAAGAGAAATGATAATTCTCCGATTAAATATCGTTTTCACTCTGACGAATTTTTCTTAAAAGGTACACAAGGGCAGCAAGATTGTTGGGAAGAACTTTACGAAGATATAGAGGAAGGAATAGTCCATCAATGTATTTTTATTGTTGATTTGCTGTCCCTTGTCAATGATAAAATACTAGATGCATTACATGATTGTGGATTTCTTGGAAGACCAAAAAAAGAAATTATTTTACTCATATTATCTCCGGTCAAGCTTCACACTGCTGAGGTCAACCAACTTCTAAAAAAAATTATGCAAGAAAAACATAGCATGTATATAGTCTCGCAGAGAGCAGATGATATATATGACCGTATGTGCGAATTCCTCAGTAGTGATTTGAATACATTTCAAGGTTGGCTACATGCAAGGATACAAGATATTACAGGCCCGGGTCCCTTCCAACGGAAAGCACAGTCTGATAGTATTGCATGTTTTGCAGAGAAGATGAGCAGACCAAGAACAGGCAGGGAAAGCCCAGCAAGATGGATGAGTTAAAAAGTACGCAGTAGTGAGTTTGATTATATTTTTTATAGGTGCAAATAGCAGATCATGATTTATACATTTTATTCGTTCAAAGGTGGTGTCGGAAGAACGATGGCTCTAGCGAACATT
>JBCCFC010000792.1:0-6532 GCA_039029935.1 Chloroflexota bacterium | reverse complement strand
TATATCTTTTGTGTATTCATCTTCCCATCATACCACACCCCTCTTTTTTGTTCAACCTCTTTCTGACCATTACAAAAATTTGCAAAAAACGAGAGGTTTATTGAGATTGAGCGTCTCAGCTGCTGTGTTTCTGTTAGTGTGACGCTGCACCTTATGATAGACGAATCCGCCATGAAACTGCGACAGAGTTATGTGGCTTGGGCATCCTTGCTGGTAATAAGCTGGTAGCCTGTGTTACAGTCCTTATTTTTCAATCTTTCCCCATCCTCTTTTTTATGTGGTAAAATAAATCTTCATTCATCAATCTGGTTCAATTTTATAGAGAGGAGACACCATGACCACAGCGGCGCAATCTGTATCAACCAAACCCGTCTCAGCAAACCCCAATGTCATCTTTGTCATCACCGACGATCAGGGGTATGGCGACTTGGCCTGTCATGGCAACCCGGTGCTAAAGACGCCCAATCTTGACAAGATGCACAGTGAGAGTGTGCGCCTCGACAACTACCACGTTGGTCCTACCTGCGCACCAACTCGTGCAGGGCTGATGACGGGACACTACGCCAACAGTACAGGCGTTTGGCACACCATCGGCGGGCGTTCGTTACTGCGTGATAATGAGGTAAGCATGGCTGATATCTTCCGTGAGAATGGATATGTCACAGGGCTGTTTGGCAAGTGGCATTTGGGGGATACTGCCCCCTATCGACCACAAGACCGAGGCTTTGATGAAGTTGTCTGTCATGGTGGTGGCGGTGTGGGGCAGACGCCTGACTACTGGGGCAACAACTATTTTGATGACACTTACTGGACCCATAACATTCCTGACAAAAACACCCCTGGTAAAGATGGCTATACACCCTATGATGGCTATTGCACCGACATCTGGTTTAATGAAGGGTTGCGTTTTATCGAGCGGCACAAAGATAAACCCTTTTTCTGCTACATCTCAACCAATGCCCCACATAGTCCCTTTTTGGTAGACCCCATCTACAGCGATCCCTATGTAGACCACACACCGAACTCAAATCGTGCTAACTTCTACGGCATGGTAACGAACATTGATGAAAACTTTGGCATTTTGCGTGCAAAACTGGCCGAGTGGGGGCTGACCGAGAATACACTATTAATTTTTATGACTGACAATGGCTCTGGTGGTGGCATTGCGGTTGATGCCAACCAGTTCTTGGTCAACGGTCACAATGCCGGAATGCGTGGTCAAAAAGGCTCAGAATATGATGGCGGCCACCGTGTACCCTTCTTTATGCATTGGCCTGCGGGTGGCGTTACAGGCGGGCATGATGTTCCCACCTTGACCGCCAACGTCGATATTCTTCCCACCTTTGTGGAACTCTGTGGCTTAGACGCCACCGACATTAACGCGCTGGACTGTGACGGCACAAGCATCGTTCCCTTGCTTGAACAGGCTGTCAGTGGCAATGAGCTAGATTGGCCGGATCGTGCGATGGTGACAGACTCACAGAGACTTGTGAATCCCATCAAGTGGCGCAAAAGTGCAGTCATGACAGGCCGCTGGCGGCTGGTCAACGGTGCAGAGTTGTATGACATCAACGCCGACCCAGAGCAACGGACCGATATTGCTGCGGACCATGCGGATGTGGTCGCCGAACTGCGTGAAGCCTATGAAGCATGGTGGGTCAAAGTATCGCGTCAGTTTGAAGAAGACATTCCTTTCCCACTGGGGACAGCGGCCATGCAAGCAGGCGATTCAATCCTGATCACCACCCATGATTGGCGCGAGGAAAATTGCGAGTGTGCATGGCATCAGGTGATGGTGCGTGAGGGACTGCGTTGTAATGGCTATTGGGAAATGGATGTGTTGACCGCCGGAACCTATGAGTTTGAGCTACGTCGTTGGCCGCGTGAAGAGGATCGAGGGCTGGCCGAAGGCATTCCGGGGACACCTGTTCCCATACATGAATTGAGCATTACTAGCGGCTATGGCGGCGGCAACGCCATCCCCGTGCAGTCGGCGACCATTGAGATTGCTGGACAGACCGCCTCACAAACTATCACGCAGATCGGGAATGATGCCGACAAGGGAGCGGTGTTCACCTTAGAATTACCAGCCGGACCAGCCCATCTCCAAACAAATTTTGTTACCAATGATGGGCAAGATGTTGGCGCGTATTACGTATATATCAAAATGATTTCATTGATTGAATAGGATAGTAACGATAGTGTCACGGGTTTAGGGAACGCGGATTTGTTTTGAGGCCAAGCCGCGTTCCCTACATCAGCGACACTATCTTTTGAGGAGAAAGATACTATGAATACCAATGGGCAACATCCAGAGACAGACTATAAGGTCGCCCCGTCCGGGTTTACCAGCGACCAGTGGGAAAATTTTATCGAAGATGGCTTTTTGATTATTGAAGATGCCCTCACACAGGATGAGGTGGATGAATACCTTGACGCCGTTGACCGTGTGTCACAGGTTCACCCAAAATATGTGCCTGGTGAATATTTGAGCGTCCAAAACTTTGTCGAGCTAGACCCGATTCTTTCTAGTTTGATCGACCACCCACGTCATGTCGGCTATGTCTATGATGTCTATGGCGAACAGCTTAAGTTACAACTTAGTGAAATGTTTCTGCGTACGCCCAGTGGAGGACGCAACAATAAGTGGCACCCCGATGGCGCACGCGCACTGCCCTATGGCATCTTCTCGCCCATCCTACCGCTACAGATCAAAATCGGCTATTGGCTGACCGATTTGACGAGTCCCAAGATGGGTAACTTTGTCTGTATGCCAGGAAGCCACCGTCAGCAATATTTCCCTGGCTATGATACACATGAATCACTACCCAACGAGAAAATCCTGCAAGTCCGCCCAGGAGCCATGACCATTATGCACGGCGGCATCTGGCATCGCGTTGAGGCCAATGAGAGCGACATCACACGTAAAAACCTCTTCCTCGCTTATTGCCCCTCATGGGTCATCGCAGCAGACCGACTCACATCCGACCCTGAATGGCTGGCAACACTCACACGTGAACAACGCATTATCATGCGCAGCTACACACACGGCTATGACCACGCCAAACCACCACGAGAAGACTTCCCGCTCTATCTCGACCGCGAAACCGGACTCGATCACGATCCCGACATGTATCCCGACCATGTAACCTTACAACGCCGCAAACGGAAGACAACGTATGAGAAAATGTTTGCAGTGTGATAGTGTGATGGTGTAGGGGTGTGATGGTGTAGGGGTGTGATGGTGTAGGGGTGTGATGGTGTAGGGGTGAGAGGGGGTGACAAGGTCAACCCATCACTAATCACTAATCACTAATCACTCTTCGCTCTTCCACCTTTCAACTTTTCAACTTTTAACAAGGAGTTTTCATTATGACAGACAAATACAAAGTCGTCAGCTTTAATTTGTGACCTTGGGTTCAACGCAGCGTGTCTGTGTTTAACGAGAAGGGCATTGATTACGACATCGAGTATATTGACCTGAGCAACAAGCCAGACTGGTTCTTGGAGATTTCACCAACGGGCAAAGTACCTGTGGTGCAGACACCAACGGGCGAAGTACTCTTTGAGTCTGCCGTCATCAACGAGTATCTGGATGAGGCACACGGTCCACAGATGATGCCGGATACACCGTTGGCACGTGCCTATGAGCGCATGTGGTGTGATTTTGTGGGTGGCATCTATGGTCCCGCCTATCGCATCAACATGGCAAAGGACGAAGCGACCGCTAGAGAAAACATTGCAGCGGCTAAAGCCAAGTTTGCCCAGCTAGAAGAAGAGGTGACAGGGCCACTCTTCAACGGCGAAAACTTTGGGTTGGTCGATGCAACAGCCGCACCACTCTTCCGGCGTCTTGGGTAT
The DNA here is from genome assembly GCA_039029935.1 of Chloroflexota bacterium. GTDB lineage: Bacteria > Chloroflexota > Anaerolineae > Caldilineales > Caldilineaceae. The sequence continues at coordinate 2,671 of JBCCFC010000792.1, read as the reverse complement.
GTTCAGCAGTTACGTCCAGACTTGGATGTCTTCAGCGGCACACCCAAAGTCAAGGCATGGCGTGATGCACTGATGAGCCGACCTAGCGTCGAGAACTCAGTTCTGCCCAACCTATTTGACCTATTCAAAGAGCGAGCCGCAAAGACAGAATCGTGGATTTTGTCGGAACGAACGGCTGAGTAGCCACCTATGGTAGGTTGGTCCTGATTCGTTTGAGGGCACAAGACTAACCTACCATATACTTCAACTTTTCAACCTTTCAACCTTACTAAGACTCTGCTGAAAAAAGTCCGACTTCTGTAGAATTTGTTGATCTCTACCACTGGTGAGAAGTCGGACTTTTGAGCCAGTTTGACCTTTTTTCAGCAGAGTCTTTCTAACTTTTTCAAGGAGAAATCAATGCTGACAAGCGACCATGGCAGACCCAACGTGCTGCTTATTTCCACAGACCACTGGCCTGCCTCATTGCTCGGTGTGGCAGGCCATCCCTCTATTCAAACACCCACTCTGGATCAAATGGCGCACAACGGTATCCGCTTCACCAACGCTTACACTGAATGCCCCATCTGCATCCCGGCACGGCGCACACTGATGACAGGGACGACGCCACGCACACATGGCGACCGCACCTTTATGACCGATGCCCTCATGCCCGACCTGCCCACAGTGGCGCAGACCTTCCGTGATGCGGGCTACCAAGCCCAAGCGGTCGGCAAACTCCATGTCTTCCCACAACGCGACCGCATCGGCTTTGATGATGTTATCCTTGCCGAAGAGGGACGACCACAGTTGGGAACCATCGACGATCACGAGATGTTCTTGGCCGATGAAGGATATGCCGGACAGGCGTTTACACATGGCATGACCAACAACGACTACGTGAACCGGCCTTGGCATCTGCCCGAATACACCCATGTCACCAACTGGACCACCCAACAGATGGCACGCCAAATCAAACGGCGCGACCCACGCCGCCCTGCCTTTTGGTTCCTCTCCTACTGTCACCCCCATCCACCACTGGCCCCATTGCAGTGTTATCTGGATATGTACCGCGACGTTGATCCCGAACCACGTAACATTGGCCCTTGGTCGTTTGAGCCAAGCCTGATGCCCTATCTCTTACAGCGCGTCAATGCTGAATGGGATCGCTACAGTGACCATGAAATGCGCCAAATTAAACGCGCCTTCTATGCGCTCTGCACCCACATCGACCACCAGATCCGTGTGATCCTTGGGACCCTGCGCGAGGAGGAAGAACTTGACAACACCATCATCATGTTCACCTCGGATCACGGTGACATGCTCGGTGATCATGGGTTATGGGCCAAACGGCTTTTCTATGAGAACGCGGCCAACATCCCTATGATTCTGATGGGGACAGCGGGCGATGAACGTGTCGGCCATCACCGTGTGGACAACCGTCTGGTTGGCTGGCAGGATGTCATGCCCACATTGTTGGACTTGGCGGGGCTGGAGATTCCAGATACGGTTGATGGCATCTCCATGATTGGTGCACAAACACGCGAGTACATCTATGGTGAGTGTGCCGAAGGTCCCACTGCGACACGGATGATTCATGACGGGCGTCACAAGCTCATCTACTACCCTACAGGCAACCACGTGCAGCTCTTTGACACCGCAGCCGATCCCGAAGAGTCCATGAACTTGGCCGATGATCCACAACATGCCGACCTACGTCAACAGTTGACAGGATGGCTGCTCGACGAACTGTATGGCACAGATGAAGCGTGGGTACAAAATGGTGCATTGATTGGTTTGCCTGATCTCGAATATACACCGGGCCCTTCGCGTGGATTTGGTGGACAACGCGGCCTACACTGGCCGCCGCCACCACTGGATTTGTCCGGACGTGTGGTTGGTGCCCCTTGGACTGAGGGGCAGTCGGTGGATCAGTAGGTCAGTGGTCAGTGGTCAGTGGTCAGTGGTCAGTAGGTCAGTAGGTCAGTGGTCAGTAGGTCGGTAGGTCAGTAGGTCGGTAGGTCGGTCAGTGAGGATTTACTGAATACCGACTTACCGAATACCGACGCACCGACTGCATCGACCTACCGAATACCGATCTACCGAATACCGATCACTGAACACTGCGTAAACTCAGCCGCATTGCCAATGAATTTGCCAGAGAATGTCTCTATCCGGACACAATCTGCCTTAGAAAATGCTTACATGTTCGCTACGGCAAATGACGTAGATGTCAGCCATATAAACTACAGCGTTTGACCGATCATCCTTGCCCATCGCCATGTTATACTAAAGATGGATTGGGTAATGGGTTTTAAGGTTGTTTGTAGATTTTCTCCTTCTGTGTGTGAGAAAAGGCTACCGGGGTGGTTTCCGGTGGCCTTTTCTGCTTTATAAGTAATTTGTGTCCACTTAATGTAAGTTATCAGTAAATCAAGTATCTGTTAGTGATTGACATTTTACCTCGACTTCGTGTATTCATAAACTTAATCATTTTGTCAAGCGACTTGCTTCCTTCCTGAGTAAGCTTAAAACAATTTTAAGGGAGATGTGTTAGAACAATCTGGCATTGTCTCTCTTTTTTTGTTTTTTACACCCTATGCACTATACTATGTTAGTGGGTCGGGTGCTTAATCAAGAACCAATACCTATCTATGGGTGCTATATCATTGGGCATCAATGGACATTTTGG
>JBCCFC010000791.1:0-6537 GCA_039029935.1 Chloroflexota bacterium | reverse complement strand
GGACCTCACATGAACTTTTTTATTTCAAAGTCCCGCCTCCACCTTGGATACCCTCAGAACAAAAAAAGACCTTCAAATAAAACTTAATTAACTTTATTTAACACCCTCTTGCACTCCCCTTTTAAGTGCGGTCCTACCCCGAAATGAACATTGTGCTTTTTTTCACAATGAAAATTTGACCTACAGACATTTGTGACTATTTTCGATAAAATCAAGCCAAGACACACAGTATAACAGTTGTTGCTATAACAGTTGTTGCTCAGATTGATGCGCCTCTCGATTTATTTTGATTCATCACCAAATGTGCAGAACTCAACCTTCGGGTGGTGACGACATGTACGCTGTTTGGGCAAACCATTTTGCGTCCCCTCGCAAAGGTTTCGCCTCAATGTTGGGTCGTGAATCATTTTGACATCGTTTGTGAAGTTTGGTACAATGTCGGAATTGTTCCCAAAGGCGGGAATCGGGTAGGGAATTTTTATAAATTGCCGACTAATTTAAATAATTTAGCAATATTTATTTGAGTATTGTTTGTAATTGTTGGTCAAATATCATGCGTAAAATTTTTAGTTACTCAATTTTAATGGTGACATTGTTGTGGCTTGTATTAAGCTACATCCCATCATCATTTATTCAACTTCCACAATTTTCTTTCCATGTTCAGTGGATCGAGTCTTTATTTCCAAGCCTCATGGCGACAAGCCTTGTTGTCTTTCTTGCGATTCAATTGATCCTAGTGCGTTCCACAATTCGATTTTGTAACCCCAGTAACACGGGTCAAAATATAGGACAGAACACAGCACAGAGTACAGGGCAAACCACAAATATTCAATTAAACACTTCAGCCGAGATTTTCTGGACGGCCATCCCAATCGTGATGACGTTGCTGCTGGCTGTGGTGGTTTTATTTGCAAATTCACCACGATGGGTGAATTGATTTTGTTCAAATCAGTTTATAATGGACACACGCGGTGGTGTTTTTAAATCTAGGGCTTTTGGGTTGATTTGTGAAGAGATTCACAAGGAGGCCAAAGGTCAATTAACACATTAAGGGTAAAGGATGCAAAGTTCAACAAACATGCGACATTTCATCATCACTGGTGTTCTTGTCGTCATTACTACATTCTTACTAGATGCTTTATTGAGTGCTGCGCTACCACTGCCTCTTCAAGCAAGCATCGAGGCATTAACAATTGATGCCATGATTGGCTGGCATGTCTTGCTGATTGCCTTCCTCTTCGCATTGGTCTTCGTCTTCATGATCTATGCAATCATCGTTTTCCGCAAGCGCGAGGGCGATGACGAAGAGGGTGAGCATTTCCACGGACACCTTGGCTTAGAAGTTGGGTGGACCGTTGCGCCAGTGATCTTGGTCCTCATCTTTTGTGTTTATGGGGTACAAAGCCTCAACGAAATTACAAAAGTGGAAGAGAACGAAATGGTTGTCACCGCTACAGGGTTCCAATGGGCATGGTCGTTTGAGTATCCTGTTGGTGAGGATGAGTCATTTATTGACACAACGCTTGTGTTGCCCGTCAATGCCAACATTCTCATGGAACTGGAATCAACCGATGTGCTGCATTCGTTCTGGGTGCCGGAATTCCGTGTCAAGCAAGACCTTGTACCGGGGCAAACAACAAATCTTCGTTTCACACCCTCTGTTCCTGGAGAATATAAGCTGCGTTGTGCCGAGCTTTGCGGTCTCACCCACTGGAATATGCTTGCAACTGTACTTGTCCTTGAGCAGGCAGAATATGATGACTGGTACAGCCAGAAGTTGGCTGAAAATAATATAAATGTCGAAACATTGGCAAGCAAATAAATTATTCTAAGGAGCAAACGAATGTCGTTAATGTCGTTAGGATTGGTACGAGGCTTGGTGGCGCAGGTAATTGGGACTGTCGCTGGGATGGCCTTTACCATGTTATGCCGTGTCCTAATGGGGATGGAAGCCTGGAGCAAAGAGCCAGTGTGGGTTGTGGGTGCGCTCTTCGGCTCAATCGCTTTCCTCTATGGCGTCGGCGCATTAGAAGATTGGTTCAAGTGGTTTGATGGCACAAAGACGCCATTGCGTCACGGTGCATTGCCCGGGTTGCCAGAATGGACACGCTATTTTGGTGTGGACTATAACCACAAGGTGATTGGTATCCAATACTCGGTCACATCGTTGATTATGCTGATGATTGGTGGCTCATTTGCCGTTGCCTTCCGCACAGAGTTGGCCCAATCGGGTACACAGTTCTTGGAGCCAGGGTTATATAACACTTTCATCGGTATGCATGGCTGGGCAGCACTGTTCAGTATTCTGATTGGCGTCGGTGGTATGGCGAACTACATCATACCGCTAATGCTGGGGGCAGATGATATGGCGTTCCCACGTTTGAACGCCTTCGCCTACTGGATCAATGTGCCAGCGATTGTGCTTCTGATGATGAGCATGGTCTTTGGCTGGGATGGTGGTTGGACGGCCTATCCACCATTGAGTACAACGGGGTCTGCTGGCTTCCAGTTTATGTTCTACGCCATCTTCCTGTTGGGCTTCTCGTCCATTCTGGGTTCACTCAACATTCTTGTGACCATGATGACCATGCGGCCACCAGGGATGAGCTTGTTCCGTATGCCCATCTTCTGTTGGGCGATTTTGGCGACGAGTGGTATCCAGTTGACCGCCACACAGTTGATCGGTCAGTCATTCTTGATGGCGTCTATGCAACGTGTGCTGGGCATGGGCTTCTTTGACCCAGCTAATGGTGGCGACCCAATTCTCTTCCAGCATCTCTTCTGGTTCTACTCACACCCAGCGGTCTATGTATTCGTTCTGCCTGGGTTGGGCATCATCAGTGAACTGTTGCCCGTCTTCTCACGCAAGCCACTCTTTGGCTATCGCTGGATTGCACTGTCGAGTGTCGCCATCGCTTTGGTCGGCTACATTGTGTGGGGACACCACATGTTTACATCGGGCTATGCACCCTATCTGCGTATTCCATTCATGTTGTCAACGCTCTTTGTGGCAGTCCCAACAGGGGTCAAGTTCTTTAGCTGGTTGGGCACAATCTGGGGCGGTAAGCTAACCTTCCCGACACCGATGCTCTTCACACTTGGGTCTATTTCAGTCTTCCTGCTTGGCGGGTTGAGTGGTCCCATCTTGGCGACGGTTGCCTCTGATATGCCATTGCACGACAGCTACTTCGTCGTAGGCCACTTCCACGCAACCATCTTTGGTGGATTTGTCTTCCCATTCTTTGCAGCCATCTACTTCTGGTATCCAAAGATTACGGGGCGCATGTACAACGAGCCATTGGGTAAAATTCACTTCTGGATTATGACGCCTGCGTTCTGGATGATGAGCATTGGTCAGATGACTGTTGGTACGATGGGTATGCGTCGTCGTATCGCCGACTATGACCCAGCATTAGGGCTTGAGCCAGGCCATGTCATCATCACGATTTCAGCCTTTGCCATCGCCTTCTCGATTCTGATCATGATTTACAACCTGTTCCATAGCTTGGAGATGGGTAAGATTGCTGGTTCCAATCCTTGGCGTTCACGCTCACCAGAATGGCAGATTCCATCACCTGTGCCAGAGCATAGCTTTGCCGAGCCAATTGCGATTACGGGTGAGCCATATGACTACGGTCTGCCAGGGTCTATCTATGTACAAACACTGCCGACAACTGCGGGTGCGGCAGCCGGTCACGATTAATAGGGGTTTATGATGATTGAAAAACGACGAGCTGCCTACCGCGTAAGCACGACAGTTGCCTTGGTACTGGGTGTTATCACGATTATTGAATATTTTCTAGCACTATACATCAACACCGCATCTGTTATGATGTTGTTGGGTCTGATGAAAGCCTATTGTGTTGTTCACTATTTTATGCACATCTCACGACTGTGGTCAGAGGAGGATCATTAAGCTATGGCTGCTATCGCACACGCAGTAGAAGATTATGCGGTTACGCTCAAGCGAAATCGTCTGGGGCTATGGCTCTTCTTCCTGTCTGAAGTTTTCTTGTTTGGTGGATTGTTGGTCACCCGCTTTTACCTGTGGGGAGATCATCGCCCAGAACTGGACCAAACAATTGGCTTAATCGTCACCGTTGTCCTGCTGATCAGCAGCTATTCCATGAATATGGCTGAAACAGCGGTTGAGCATGGTGACAAACGCACCTTTAACATCGGCATGATTACCACCTTTGTACTAGGCACGGTTTTCCTGTTTGGTGTGATGATTTTTGAGTGGGGTGTGTTCCCTGCAATTTATGAAGCGCACTATAAACCTTGGGATGGTGCCTTTGGTGCTGTTCTTTTTGCCATGACGGGAATGCATGCAATCCACGTTTTGAGTGGGCTCATTTTTATTGCCATTGTTTGGCGACTGGGTATGCGCGACCAATATACAACCAGTGAGCATTGGGGTGTGGAAGCCTGTGCTATTTATTGGCACTATGTCGATCTCGTGTGGATTTTCTTCTATCCTGCACTGTATCTGATTGGTACGGTTCATCACTAGGGTCGAATGGTGGGTTGGTAAGTCAGTAATCGGTAGGTCAGTAGGTTGGTCATCAGTGGCCGAATACTGACCTACTGACCTACTGACCCACTGATCTACCGACCTACTGAATACCGTAATAAGGACTGATATGCATCCGATCCTTAGCGCATTGTTGTCTGGATGGGAATGGCGACCAGAGGTAATTGCGGTTCTTGCCCTGTTTGGATTCCTATACACCACTGGCTGGTGGCATCTATATACCCTTCACCGCACAAAACAAAAACACCCACAAAAGAAGTTAGCGACAATTGGAAAGCTGGTTTGCTATCTAAGCGGATTGATGATATTAGCGACATCGTTACTGTCACCAATTGACATGCTTGGCGGCCAGCTTTTTTTCATGCACATGATCCAACATCTGCTGACGATTATGGTGGCCGCACCGTTGATCTGGCTGGCGCATCCCTTCCCAATTTCGCTATGGGGATTGCCACGTCCGCTCCGATTGGCCGTTGCTGGCCTCATGCATAAAAATGCCCTCTTCCGGCGTGGATTAGCGGCGATAACTGGCCCCGGTCCCTCATGGGTAATTTTTATCGTTGTCTATCTCGGCTGGCACGACTCGACGCTGTATAATCTCGCTCTTCGTCGTGATTGGGTACACGATATCCAACACATCACCTTTTTTGGTGCAGGGATGCTCTATTGGTGGCACGTCATCGGTGCCGCCCCACGCATTCACGGCCCATTTTCACGCTGGGCACGCATGGCCTTCCTGATTGTCACCGTTCCCCCCAACATGATTGCTGGTACAACCATCTCCTTTGCCACCGAACCCATCTACACCTACTACGCCACCATTCCCCGTTTCTGGGGCTTTACCGTCATGCAGGACCAGATGCTGGGTGGGACGATTATGTGGATTCTTGGGAGCATGATGTATATTATGGCAGCATTGGTTATTTTGGCCGTGTATCTGTCCAATTCCGCTAAACGAGATGAATCTATAGATATCTCATCCCATAGACCGACGATGCCTATCTCCCCTTCAGCAAGTGACGTTAGTTCATCTGTCACTGTATCATGATGAACGTGAGCAAGTTGCAAAGTTGTGGGTTGCAGGGAATGTGGCATAGATTTTGTTGGTCAATCATTCTGCTCTTGTTTTTCTATGCGTTGATGAATTCATCTGTGTATGCACATGGGGGCGGTACACCGCAATTGAGCAACGTCGAGGTGGGTCCATATCGACTCTTTGTGTGGACAGAGCCAGAGCCTTGGGTTGTGGGTGAAGTTCACCTGACGTTGGCAGCAACATTACCACCGCCGGAAGGCACAACGATTGATGAAGGGGCGGTCAACAACCAGCTTGACACCCCGGCAACTGATGTGAATTTTAATATCGAACTACGTTCCAAAACCGACCCCTCACAGCGGATTACCCTAACCGCGTTTGACCAAGGATATTTGAATGATTACTACCACGAAACAGATACAATATTACCGACAGCGGGTGAATGGATCGCTATGATCGAAGTAGATGGACCGCTGGGCAGTGGACGAACAGGGTTTATTACCAATGTCGATGCGCAGAAAACCTATAACTGGCAATTGATTGGCGGGGCCAGTGTGGGGTTATTGGTTGTCTTGATTTTGTTGGTTCTGCAAGCGCAACAAGGACGTAAAGGGAGGAAAATATCATGACATATTCTAAAAACTTTACTGAAATTATGATACGTAGTCAGAAACTCTCATTTGATGAACTTCTATCATTAATTAGTTATCTTTCACAGGCAGCATTGATGAAAAGGCAGTCTATGGAAAATGAAACAGACAAAACAAATTTCCATTATTCATTAAATGGCACCAGCCATTCCTCAAATGGTGTTGAGCAGACAAAGAAAGAAAAGGCAACCTTCATTAGGGAGGAGACAAGACGTATTCAAGCAGAAATAGCAACTCTTCCCGTAGTAGATACCCGAAGTGCAGATGAAATTTTGGGTTATGATGAAAATGGGCTTCCTTCATAATGGTTATAGATT
>JBCCFC010000790.1:0-6537 GCA_039029935.1 Chloroflexota bacterium | reverse complement strand
ATGAATGTTTCTCCATGTCGTTTAATATTTGTGAAAAAATGTTTGTGCCAAATGAAAATACCATAATATAGGAAGCCTATCTTGTCAAAGTAGATACTAGATATTTGGCAAAAGTAGGCGCAGCAAATTACCATTGAACAATCACATCATGTATAGATAGGAGGAATCAATGAACATTCAGACATCATATGCGGTTTGTGGCATACAGAGAAGTGGTACATCGTTGCTGTGTGAGGCACTCAAAAACACGGGGCTTGCGGGGTTTCCAGAAGAGTACTTTTTAGATGCATGGATGGAGGATGGTGAGTGGGCGCGTCAACATGGTGTCACATCAAGGGAAGGCTATCTCAACTTGGTCAAGGAAAAAGGGACAACGGCCAATGGTGTCTTTGGCACCAAGTTGATGTGGAACTATTTTGGTAAGTCTATCCAAAAATTGCAGGAATTGCCAATGTATGAGGGGCTAGATGCGCCGCAACTGCTCCCCAAAATTTTTCCCAACATGCACTATATATGGATTGTCCGCCAAGACAAGGTGCGACAGGCTGTTTCGTGGGCAATGGCAGGGCAGACAGGGCATTACACAGCATGGCAAGCAGAGGAGAATCCACCGCTACAGACACCCGTTTTTGACTTTGAGTTTATCAACAATTTGCACAATCTTGTGATAGAGGGGGAAAGTGGATGGCAAACATTTTTTGCAGACTGTGGCATTGAACCGTGCAAGGTTGTGTATGAGGAGTTTGTCAACGAGTATGAATCAACCGCATTGCGTATTCTCGATATGATGCATGTGCCGTATCCGGCCAATTTAGTCTTTGGTGAACGCAAAGTGAGAAAGCAGACAACGACGCTGAATGATGAATGGGTGGAACGCTATTGGGCAATCAAAAATAAATAGCGAACTGATGTTTTGCATTTAGATCACCTTTTGCGTTATACTCAAACAATCGTGACGGCAACAGATTGGCAATCTGTTGACCTGATTTCTCGTCGCACACCGCTCCCTGAGCAACTTAGGCCATCCACAAACATAATTATCCAGTATTTGCACGCCCCCGTACGGGTCGAGCCGGCACAGGGCGTGCCTACTGAACGGGTATTTTTTCTGTAGGATGGCCTTATACAAAGAACAGTAACACTGAAAGGATGGGCAAATATACCATGACAACACAATTTAACGCTGCAACCGAATCAAATCAACGCAATCATCTGATAACGCTGCGTGTGTTGGGTGCATACCTATGGCCTGCGGATCGCAATGACCTCAAAATCAGGGTCGTTTTGGCCTTAGTGTGTATGGCACTCGCCAAAGTCGTCAATGTCTATGTCCCCTTTTTATACAAGGGGGCAGTTGATGCCTTATCGACCGAGCAGGCGTTGTTGGCTCTCCCTGTCATGTTGATTATAGGCTATGGCGTGGCGCGTGTCCTTGTGCAGTTTTTTGAGGAAATGCGTAATTTTATCTTTATCCGCGTGGCGCAACATGCACAGCGTATTATCTCGCTCAATACCTTCAAACATCTGCACAAATTGTCATTACGCTTTCATATGGATCGGCAGACGGGTGGGCTTTCCAGAGTGATTGAACGCGGTGTGAGTGCCATCCAGTTTATTCTCAACTTTATGCTCTTTCGCATCATCCCCATCTTCATCGAAATTTTCATGGTGGCGGCCATCCTCTTTGTTCAGTTTGACTTCCGCTTTGCCGCTGTCGCCTTTATCACGATTGCGGGGTATATCACCTTTACCATCATGATCACAGAATGGCGCATCAAGTTTCGCAGAGAGATGAATGAACGCGACACAGAGGCCAATACCAAGTCGATTGATAGCCTGCTCAACTATGAAACCGTCAAATACTTTGGCAACGAAGACCATGAACACAACCGCTTTAACAAGGCATTGCGTGGGTATGAAGAGGCGGCGGTCAAAAGCCAGTCGAGCCTGTCTCTGCTCAACGTCGGTCAGGGGGCCATCATTGGCGTCGGGCTAATCATCATCATGACAATGACGGGACAGGGTGTTGTTGAGGGCATCTATACCGTAGGTGATTTTGTATTGGTCAATACCTTTATGATTCAGCTCTATCTGCCGCTCTCCTTCTTTGGCACGGTCTACCGTGAACTCAAACGCAGCTTGGTGGATATGGACAAAATGTTTGAGTTGATGGAGGTGAATGCAGAAATCGAGGATGCACCCGATGCCCAGCCATTAATGGTCACAGAGGGCAACATTGAGTTTGACCACGTAAACTTTAGCTACAACTCAGACCGCCCCATCCTCAAAGATGTCACCTTTACCGTGCCTGCGGGCAAAACTGTCGCCATCGTTGGGCCAAGCGGTGCAGGCAAGTCCACCATCTCGCGCATCCTCTTCCGCTTTTATGATGTGGACTCCGGCACAGTGCGCATTGATGGGCAAGACATCCGCACGGTCACACAGCAATCGCTGCGTGGCTCCATCGGCGTTGTGCCACAGGATACGGTCCTCTTTAACGACACAATCGACTACAATGTGCAGTATGGTGAAGTCACCGCAAGCACTGAGGAGGTACGCACTGCCGCAAAAATGGCAAAGATTCACGACTTTGTGCAGGAATTGCCCCAGAAGTACGAGACGATGGTTGGTGAGCGTGGGCTAAAACTCTCTGGTGGTGAAAAGCAGCGCGTCGCCATTGCACGCACCATTCTCAAAAATCCCAAAATTCTGCTTTTTGATGAAGCTACCTCTGCGCTTGATTCGCATACGGAAAAAGAGATTCAATCATCACTACGCGAAGTATCTGAGAACCGTAGTACGCTGGTGATTGCGCATCGGCTCTCGACGATTATTGATGCCGATGAAATTTTGGTGCTGAAAGAGGGTGAGGTTGTCGAGAAAGGGAGTCATGCGGTGTTGCTGGAACGCAATGGTGAGTATCGGTCGATGTGGGATCGACAGCAGGAAGTGCAGGAGTATCAGACACGGCTTGAAGTGTTGGCGGCATAAGTACCTCTAAATTTTTTTGGTATTGTCATTCCTGCGAAGGCAGGAATCCATGTCACTGACCAGAGTAGATTCCTGCTGAGTTTATCCCTGTGAAGACAGGGGCAGGAATGACTAAAATTTAGTTTAAGGAGGGAAGACCTATCATGAGCGAACGAATTGTTCTTGATCCAGCATTGGGTATCACACCAGTGCAGTTTGTTGAGGTATGGAACAGCAATTCCGTCTATGCCAATGAGGGGACAGCACATGTGGATGCGACGGCAACACCAAAATCAATGGACTTGGCAGTAGCAGGATATGCGGTGGTCAGCGGGATTGCCTTTGGGCTATTGACCAACTTGACCTATGACCTGATTAAAGCGGCTTTGGCTGGACGGAAGAAGCAGACCCAGTTTACCGTGCGAGAAGTTCCGCAGAATGATGGAACCAAATTATTGGTTGTGGTCGTAGAAAAATAAAGGACTTCAACATGACAACAATCAGTATCCGCGAGCAAGGAACGACCACAGTTCAACCCGTCGTGTCCATCGACGGCCAAGAGTACCCCATCACCATCAGCAACCCGTTTAGTGAGCAAGAGGAGCGGCGGCTGGAGTGGTACTTTGAGGAGCATCTGCGCTTTCCCTTTGTCGATCAGGTGCAGGCGGCGGAGGCGGCGCAGAGCATTGTGGTCTATGGCGAGGCACTGTTTGCACAGGTCTTTGCCGACCCGATGGTACGGGCGCGCTATCTGATGGCACTTCAACAGGGGCTGGAGACCATCACCATCGAGATTGCGGGGTCGCCGGCCTTTCATGCGCTGCATTGGGAGGCACTCAAGGACCCGGAGATGACACAGCCGTTGGCGTTGCAGGTCACGTTTGTGCGCAAGAACCTGCGACCACAGATGGTGCAGGCGGCAGCGTATGGACACCAGCGTCCTTCGCCAACCATCAACCTGCTGGTGGTGACGGCGCGACCGGGTGGGGCGCACGATGTTAGCTATCGCACGATCTCGCGTCCGCTGGTCGAGTCGTTGCGTCAAGCTGCGGTGCCAGTCAACATCGAGATTCTGCGCCCCGGCACCTATGAGGCTCTGGTCCAACATCTGGAAACTGTCCGTCAGAATCGGGGACAGGATGCGCATGGCACGGGCTACTATCATGTTATCCATTTTGATGTGCATGGGGCGTTGTTGACCTATGACGAGTATCTGGCACTCGAAGAAGCCTTACCCATCAGTGCCTATACCTTTGAGCAGTTTGGCCCGCCTTCGGGTCGTTATGGACGTGCCACCATTGCCCCTTATGAAGGGGAGAAGGGCTTTCTCTTTTTGGACCATGCCGAAAGCTCTGGCGAAAAGGGGCAGCGTGGTACGCCTGACCCGGTGGAGGCGTCGGAGTTGGCAGAACTGCTCAAGACGCATCAGATTCCGGTGGCGATTTTGAATGCCTGTCAGTCGGGTAAAGAGCGCGGTCAAAAGAGGGAGACAGGGGTGTCAGGTGCAAATATTATAGAAACCACAGAGACGAGCTTGGGGAGCCAGTTGATGCAGGCGGGGATGCAGATGGTGCTGGCGATGGCCTATTCGGTGACGGTGAGCGCGGCCGAGATTGTGATGGGGCAGCTCTATACACAACTCTTTGCCAAGCAGGACTTGACGACGGCCATTCGCCGCGCCCGACTGGAACTGCACAACCGCAAGGCGCGGCGAGCCTATTTTGACCAGACGATTGCGTTGGAGGATTGGCTGCTGCCTGTGGTCTATCAGAACCAGCCGTTGACGCTGCAACCACGTGACTTTACGCAGGACGAGCGTGTGGCCTTTTATACGCAACAGGCGATGCGTTACCGTGCGCCCACCCCGACCTATGACTTTGTGGGGCGTGATCTGGATATTCTCTATCTGGAGAAACGGCTGTTGACACAGGGCAATGTGTTGCTCCTACGCGGCATGGGTGGGGCGGGCAAGACCACGTTGCTTCATCATCTGGGGGAGTGGTGGCAGACAACGGGCTTTGTGGAGCAGGTGTTTTATTTTGGCTATGATAGCAAGGCATGGACACGACAGCAGATCATGGACAGCATCGGGCGGCAACTGCTGGGTGAGACCAACTATATTGCCCATCTCCAACCCTTGGATGGTGACATCCAGCAGGAGGCATTGGCAGCACAACTGCGCGCCCACCGTCATCTGCTCATCCTCGACAATCTGGAGTCGATTACGGGGGCGCACCTGGCGATTCAACACACGCTGACCGCGACCGAACAGGCGCGGTTGCATCGCTTTGTGCAGGCGTTGACGGGTGGCAAGACGTTGGTGCTGTTGGGGTCACGTGGACAGGAGGATTGGCTTAAGACTGGGACCTTTGGCGAGCGAGTCTATGAACTGCCCGGGCTGGACCCACAGGCGGCGTCACAGTTGGCTGACCGCATTTTGGTGCGTCACAATGCCACAGCCTATCGCGACAACGCCGATGATGAGCGTGACCTGCAACGGCTGATCAAACTGCTGGATGGCTATCCGCTGGCACTGGAGGTGGTGCTGGCAAATCTGGCGCGGCAAAAGCCCAGCGCGGTGCTGGCGGCGTTGGCCGCGGGCGATGTTGATTTGGACAACCCCGATGCGCAGGCCAAGACCGAGAGCATCCTCAAATGCATCGACTACTCACATTCCAACCTCTCGACCGAGGCGCAGGCGTTGTTGCTGTGTCTGGCGCCCTTTGTCGGCGTCATCAACCAAGACTGGTTGCCCCGATACACAGCGCAACTCCAATCCCAGACCGCGTTGGCACATCTGCCCTTTGCGCATTGGGACGCCGTCCTACAGGAGGCCATCAACTGGGGTTTGCTCACATCCGATGACCGGATACCCGGCTATGTGCGCATCCAGCCCATCTTCCCCTACTTTCTGCGCAACCGTTTGCAGGACCAAGCCGACCTGCGCAGCACCATTGAGACCGCCTTTTATCAGCGCTACAGCAGGATTGGACAGGCATTGCATCAACTGCTCACATCCAAACAGCCGCAGGAAAAGCAGGCAGGTCGTCTCTTTGCACAGATGGAGTTTGAGAACCTGCACCATGCCTTGCAGGTGGCCTTGGCGATGGATGCCGTGATTGAGCATGTGTACAAACCGTTGGATAGATTCCTTGACACCATGCAGGACCACCAACGGGGTGTGGCCTTGGGTGAGTCGATTTTGGCGGCATGGGGGATGCGTCCAGCCGAGACATTGGACGATGACCAACGCTTTGACCTCCTGCGTGTGTTGAGTGATTTGGGGCAACGACAGATGACCCTACAACACTATGCCGATGCCCAAGCCGCCTATGAGCAGAGCCTCTCTTTGATTGACAGCTTTGTCACCCGCTCCGAGCGACAAAAGGCGTTGTGGAAAGCCACAATCTATCACCAGTTGGGCGTGGTGGCGGAGGCGCAGCGGGTGTGGGCGCAGGCCGAGCAACACTTCCAGCAGACTTTGCAAATCTACATCGAGTTTGATGACCGCTACAGTCAGGCCAGCACCTATCACCAGTTGGGCATCGTGGCGGAGGCGCAGCGGGT
>JBCCFC010000789.1:0-6556 GCA_039029935.1 Chloroflexota bacterium | reverse complement strand
CATAACTGTTGCTCTACTGTTATGGCACTTTGATTATTAGTGTTTCATTTAGCAACATACCAAATGAGCAAAAGGCATTCAGCTACAACTACACAACATGCGCTCTATTCTCATCTATTAGTACTGTCCAAAACTCACACCTCGCTCCAGTGCCAGGGATAGTGAGTTAATGCGCACAATCCTCGTGAATTTATTGACAAAGCCCACCGATTGCAAATCGGCGTCTAAAACGGGAAGCACGTTAAAACGTGCTGATTGACATCGAACGTTTCGGATTATACCTCAACAGGCTGGAAGCCTGTTTTCTATGATAGACGCCGATTTGCAATCGGTGGCTTGCAATCGGTGGCATCAATTGGACACAACAACCAATTCATGTGCTTCTACCCGCGTCGGCCACTGCATCCGCTCAATCTGCCGTTCCAACACATCCATAGGAATCGGTTTATCACGCACCCGATTACGCTGGTGTAATGTCTCGGTGGTCGTCTGAAAGACAACAATGCGCGTGAATGCGCCATAGTCCTCTGCAATGTTGAGTAGCGAACGACGACGGTCCTCGCGTAGATTTGTCCCGTCCCAGATCACATTGCCGCGTTGACGCAATGCGGCTCGTAAGCGTTCTTTGGCAAGTTGTGCCACACGGCCATTGTGCTTTTGGTTAGAGACATCGCCCGTCATCTCGGCTCGAATGTCATCCAAACGAATCACGGTCGTGTCATCAGGCTGTTGACCCACCCATGTAGATTTACCGCTGCCGGAGACACCCACCAACAGTGTAAACGTCTTGTCAGAGTGGCGAGTATCATGGGACCTCATCCACGCGTTCCAAGGCGAGTGCGCCCGCCCCTGTTCGCCTTCTGAAATCACTAACGAAATAGCCCGACTTCGCTCAGGTTCAGTCAGCGTGGTTAGCTCCGAATCAAGTTCGTGTTCCCATTCAGACCAGAGATTTTTGTTCTCCCACAATCCCAGCATTTCACATTCGGCACGAAATAGCTCGATGATCTCAAGCTGCTCTGCCAAATCCTGACACCAACGCCCCCGAAGGTCTGCGCATTCAAGGTGATAGAGCAGTCGTACATCTGCCTCTCGCGCAACGCGACGCCAATGAGGATGCGGTTCATCGTTCGTGACCAGTCTACGTGGGTGATGGTGATAGCCAACCAGCCCCAGAATCCCTGCAATTTCGGATGCGGGTAAGCCCAGATGGCCCAAACGATAGGCCAGCCACGAACGTCCACGCTCGGCATGTCTCGATGAAGTCACACGCTCGCGTCCCTTAATGGTACGACGGGTTGTTACCAACGGTTTGGCAATGTCGTGAAAAATGGCGGATAAAAGCAGTATCCGCTTGCGGGATTCATCCAAATCAGCGGCTGATTCGGCAAGCTCACGATACGTCTCCGCAAGTACCATGCCAGTGTGAGTCCCGACATCACCTTCAGCATGCCATTCGCTGTCCTGTTCTGTCGCCGATAGCTCACGTAGCAAGCCAAGGTCCAATCCGCTCCAACTTGCGACAATCTCGTCAAACGCAACCTGCTCTTGGCATATCTTATCAATTAGAGGGTGCATATGCTACTCCTGTCCTGAAAGTGGTATGGACATCCTTGTCCGTTTCGGGCGATAACCCAAATACGAGCAGGGATGTCCATACCACTTGCTCTATCTATCCACTGCTGCGAGACGATTGGGGACGATGGGCTGATGCATCCAATGCACATCGGTCTGCACATGATTGGGGCGAACCCACTTGGCGACCGAACTGGAGAAATCATCATGCCTAAAGCCATCGGCCAACCGCACAACATAGCCCTCAACCCGCGCTTCATCGACTTGAATGCCCGCAATCTGCGCCTCATCCCACACACCTTCAAATATCACCAACGGTGTGGGCAAACCAAGCAACGTAGACCACTCGACGGTTTCATCCCAAGAAAGACATTCGTTGCGCTCATTCCATATGCTAAAGAGATAGAAGTACCCCACCAATGCCTCGTAAGCAATCGAGTGACGCGCATAGACATTTTCGCCGCATAAACGCCAGCCGACTGGGATTTCATGGGCAATGGTCGCGTGAAGTTGCTTCACTCGGTTGCGCGAGGGATGGTGCAGACTGTCAATCGACCGCGCATGGATATGGTCTCGGTACATTGAGGTGTTCTCGCCATCCAGTTTCTCGGTGACAACGACACGGAGACCGTTGAAATGGCTGGTGTTGATGATGCGTACATCGTCCGCTGTCGCACCGGGGGACCAAGGTAAATGGGGTGTACGCGGGTATTTGATGTACATAACGCTCTCCTCTATGACACTGGAAACACACGGAACCCTTGATTGCCAAAACAGTAGATGACATACTGCGAGATTATTGCTTCTGGATACTCCTGTTTCAATCCTTGCACATAGCCCGCAAGCTGCCGCGTATCTGCCTTTTTAAGTTTGAATGTATCAATTTTGATTTTGCTGTCTTTAACCTTGGTATTGGAATAATATTTAAACTCAATCACCCAGCGTAACCCCGCATAGCGTTCATTGAACTTGCCGACAAACTCTAAGTCACTCTTGCCTGATGGGTAGGAGCGTTCCATGTTCCACGTAAACCAAGCAGAGAGATGGCGACTACACAGTTCATAGAAGGTGCTACGATAGAAATTTTCGTTGACCTTGTTAAAGATGGCTTCGGGGAATTGGGCGATATAGTTATGCCAATATCCGGCAAATAGGTCTTCTAAACTGAGTGTATCCAAAAAGGCAGACATGTATTCGGTATGATTTTTAGAGACACTGATCTGGTGGATTTGGTTAAAATATTCGACAAATATCTGCCGCATATTGAGATTAGGTAGCGAAAGGTGGAAATGATCGGCTTGGGTCAACATGCCCAGATAAAAGAAGGCTGTGGGAAAATAGCTTTCGTCATGAAACTGTGCCATGTTAAATTTTTCCACCAAATAACGCCTGTCATAGACAACGCTGTTTTGAACCGTGATGTCATTGACAAACTCCTCGGTCAGCGTTGGGTTGGCGACCGTCAAGCGTTTTGCCCAAGATAGGTCTGTCTTGAGGTTTTGGTCGGTGAGATGCTCTGGCAGTTCCCCTGTACGGCAAAAATAATCCAAAAAGTACATCAAAATCGTGGAATTATAGAGTGCTTTGCTTGCTTGATGTTGTGGCGAACGCACAAAGTAGTAGCCATCATAGTGATTTTTGATTACCTCCTCGACATGACGACGGGTTGTAGGGTCAAAGCCATAATCTTGATACACTTCATCCAATAACTGCGTAACCTCGGCCTGGGTAAACCCCAACATATCCTCAAAATCAGGGCGCAGCGTGAGAAATGTGCCAATGTTATAGCCAGAGGCGAGGTCATCCACCACAAGCGGCAGGACACCTGTGATAAAAATATTGGCGATGCTGCCCATCTTACGTCCAGACTTGAGCGTCTTGAAAAAGGTTTTGAAAAAGCTGTCATCATCCGTGAGTTCATAATATAAACCCGTCTTGGACTGTGTAATCAGTTGGTTGGCAAAGTTGTCATACTCATCAATAATGACATAAATTGGCGGTATATCCTGCAACTCAATGTCCGTTAGTAATGTATCTAAATTGCTCGTTGCATTCACTGACTCATCAAGTTTAATTGAGTGAGGCTGTGCCTGTTGAAACGTGATTTTGAGTGCTTTATTGCACACGCTGTCAAAGCTTTCTTCAATTTTCGCAAGCGTTTGTCCAGGCTTAATCTTGGAGAAGTCCAGATGCAGAATTAGGTAGGCATTGCGTTTCGGTGTTGGATGTTGACCGATATAGGTGTGACCAAAGAGGCGTTCAAAGTCATCGGCGTATTTGACCCCGTAATACAATTCCAGGATGCGACACCAGAGCGACTTGCCAAATTTGCGCGGACGGAGGAAGATGGGGTTGTTGACACTTTCCAAGGTAGCGATGTAGTGTGTTTTATCTACAAAGTAATTGTTGTTTTCAACGATTTCCTCGTAATTGGCTTGGCCGTATGGAATCGTTTTGCGCATACTGACTTTCCTCACTCTAATTGAGTTGCTATCTAAAACAACCCAATTCATCATCGTGATATTATACTTGTTTTCAGAATGATCAACAATAAATCATTCTAAACCGTTGTCGTATTACCCTCGTCTGCTGTATAATAGCATCATCAATCGACTTTCTATTGCACAACAGGCATAACCACCTGTCTACCAAAGGGGACTCAATACCATGACCACTGTTGAATCAACCGACCAATCAATCCAAAATAACACATATCACAATACAATACACCCAAGTAATATCTCCCACAACAACCACAATGTCTCAGGCAATCCAGTGAAGCCCAAGCATCACCAAACAAAAAAGGTATGGATAACGGTTACGCTAGCACTCATCGTATCATTCGTTGCGCTGAACGCGGTAGCATTCAACCAAGCTCGCGCCATGCTTACGTTTTCACCAATAGGCGAAAGAACGGCTTCACCAGAGGCGTTGTCGTTTCTCGGTAAGGTAGAGGTCCTGCTGTTTGGCGTCGTGCTGCCCAAACCGATGAATCAGGCGACACCCGCTGAACATGGGCTAGCATTTGAGACACATACCATTGATGTTGGTGATGTTGACGTTGGTGATGATATCAAGCTGGATGGATGGTACATACCCAAAGAGGGATCAAAGGGACTGGTTGTTCTGTTTCATGGGTATGGTGGGGAAAAATCGGGCGAGCTACCATCTGCGGTTGCGTTTCATCATTTGGGATATTCAACATTTTTGGTCGATTTTAGAGGGAGTGGTGGCTCAAGTGGCTATCAAACAAGCGTTGGTTATTGGGAGGCGATTGACGTTGTGGAAACCGTCCAATATGTAGAGAAACTCGAAAAAGGACCAATCATTCTTGTTGGCCGCTCGATGGGTGGCGCGGCAGTTCTCCGAGCCGTTGACTTGGGCATGATTGACCCAGATGGCCTCATCATTGAGGCAGTCTTTGACGATATGTTGTCAACGGTTAAGAACCGATTTGATGTAATGAATATCCCAACATTTCCGGCAGCGCATCTGCTTGTGTTCTGGGCGGGACAACAAATTGGGGTATTAGGGTTCACCCATAATCCAGCCGACTACGCACAAGGGGTTAAGGTCCCTGTGTTGATGCTGCACGGCGCACATGATACACGAGTGACATTGACGCAAGCAGAAAGGTTATTTGACCAGATTGGCAGTCAGGACAAACGATTTGAGTTGTTTACCGAATCTAGTCATGCTGATATTTTGGAGAAGGAGCCTCAAAAATGGCGACAGGTAATCCAGTCGTTTCTTGATAACGACGTAGCGCAACCAGATTAAAAAAGACTTAACCGACGGCTGGATGCCCTTCCAAGAACGTAGCGATCTTCATTCCACTCTCATTTTGTTTGTAATGGTCATGGTCAATAACAGGCTGAACAAATCTTGTCAGCGTACCGTCCCTATTAGCGTCTGTGTTTTTTGACGCTGATAGGGACGGTACGCTGACATTTTCACTCATTGCTATCTGTTCACGGTGTACCTGACCATTACATTTTGTTGAAATTTTGAAGTCAATGCTGACAATGACCTGCTTTTGAATAGCGACGCCTCTGCTGCTTAGAGATGCGGAACCTTCAATGTTTCTGTCAAATAGCGACAGTTAATCCCGATTTTGTCTTCAACGGACCCTTCCCCTTCGTTTGCGCGGGGCGGGTCGAGATCGAGCGTGATCCAGCCATCGTAGCCGCGTTCATTTAGCATGGTCCAAATGGTGGGATGGTCCACCCCCCCCGCGCCAAGGTCCTTGTAGAGAATCTCCTTGGCGTGCATCTCCTTTGAGGGTGTCGGTCCTGTATAGCCGCGATAGGATGCCTTTGAGTCTTTCCAGTGGATGGCGGCCAATCGGTCGTAGTAATCGTCGATGAGTTGAACGGGATCACCACCGCCAAGGTTGAGTTGTGCGGTGTCGGGTATCCAAGACACGATATCTGGGTCGGTCTGATCAAGCAGGGCGCACACTTCCTCTGGCCGTTCAATCGGTCCCCAAATGTGTGGATGGGGGGCGATTGTGATCCCCATCTCCAGCGTTCGTTTGCCAATCTCTGTCACGGTTTTGGCAATGGCACTGATATCATCTGCAGTTGTGCCGTTTGCTGGGCGGCTCCCCATGTTGATCTTGAAGTGTGAACAGCCAAAAATCGTCAGGAAATCACGGCAGAAGGAGACGTGATCATCGACTGTTTCTTGACGCTTGGATGGGTCGATAAATTCCACCGACTGTCCGGGGCCACCATTGGAAGCGGTGATGAGCTGTATCCCGTACTCGTCAAGCAGGTCCTTCAGTTCTTGTGGTTTGTCAAGCCAGTCGGTCAGCCAACCGCGATAAGGTTCGACACCGGGTAGACTGTACTTGGCAATTAGCTGGGCTGATTCAACGGTGAAGTCGCCAAAAATAGCACCGCCCATCGCAAAATGAATGTTGTTTGTCATGATAATCTCCTTTTTTCCATAATATTTTAGAGATGTGTGGGGAGTGGAT
>JBCCFC010000788.1:0-6565 GCA_039029935.1 Chloroflexota bacterium | reverse complement strand
TCGGCGTCAACAGCCGGAGTTGGCGTTTCATCTTGAAAGGCAATAGCCGTCGTTGGGCCCTTTGCACCTCTCATTTTGCGTTTCTATGCCTAAACGCCTTACTCCTACCTCTTCAAGTTTGGATATATAGCCACATAGCGATAGAATAGCCCGTATGCAAGGTTCCTACCATTTGACGGTCTATGTGTCATACCTATAAACTCGTGTAAAAACTGCTCTAAAAAGCGATTTGGCAATTACGTGTTTGGTATCTGATAGTCGTCTCAAATCAAGGGATATGCATATATCAACTTTATACCAACCATAAGGAGAAAAAAGCTATGCGAACAGGTACAAGCAATGTATACTGGCTCTTAATCGTGACAATGGCGTCACTCCTGATTCTTGCTGGGTGTCAGCCACCTGCTGCACCAGCCAGCACAGATGCACCCGCAGCAGAGGCACAGGAAGATGCTGGCGATGATGCATCAGGCGAAATGGCAACCATTCGTTTTGGCGGACAGTATTATCCTGGGGATTTTTTGCTCAAGGGTGATCCAGGGCTGTGGGGTGAGTCTGCCGTTGAGCATATTCTGTTTAGCTCTGGCACAGAAAACAATCAAGCACTGATTGCTGGTGACTTGGATGTTAACGTTGGCTCGGACAGCAAAACCGCATCGCTCTTTGCGGCGATTCCGGACGATGCGTTGATTTTGGCGACCATGCAACGGGGCGACCGCTATTCAACCATTGTGCGTGAGGAAGATGGCTATGCAAGCTGGGAAGACCTCAAAGGGCAGACGGTCGGGACACGCTTAGGCTCTGGTGCAGAACAGGTGCTGCGTCGCTATTTTGAAGAAACCGATGGCTTGGCATGGGAAGATTTTGAGTGGGTCAACCTCAAAGTCGAAGACATGGCCGCATCCTTGGCAAGCGGCAGTGTAGCAGCATTCACCGCATGGGAGCCAACACCAGCCATTGCTGAGTCGCAAGGCATTGGTGTTGTGTTGCGTAGCTATGGAGACATCGCCTTGGTGCCTGTGTCCATGCACACAACCGTTGAGTATGCCGAAAGCCACCGTG
Organism: Chloroflexota bacterium; assembly: GCA_039029935.1. Lineage (GTDB taxonomy): Bacteria > Chloroflexota > Anaerolineae > Caldilineales > Caldilineaceae. The sequence goes on along the minus strand of JBCCFC010000788.1, from coordinate 5,503 downwards.
CTGAGTTGGTCCAATTCTTGGCCGCACACATCGAGAAAGTGGCATTAATTGAATCCGACCCACAAACGGCGGCGGTGTTGGCGGCAGAAGCAGCGTCGGCACAGGGTATCGAGGTCACACCAGATGCCTTCCAGCGCATCTTTGAACGTGTTGACTTTAGCCTAGAGGTTGATGACGAAGTGATGGCATCGATCAACGACACCATTCAGTTCCTCTACGATCAAGGCAAATTGGACTCGACACCAGAGGTCCGTTGGGATGGTAGCCTGTTGGAAGAGGCGATGGAACTTGCCAGCGAGTAGAGTGGTAATCGGTGAGTCGGTAGGTCGGTAATCGGTGAGTCGGTAATCGGTGAGTCGGTGAGTCGGTGGGTCGGTAATCGGTGAGTCGGTACTCTGACATCGACCTACTGACCTACTGAATACCGACCTACCAACCTACCGACCTACTGAATACCGACCTACCGACCTACCGGCCTACTAACCTACCCAAACACCACACAGAGGAGTACCAAGATGTCAAACACGACGACATCAACCTACTCAAAATGGTTGTTGCCGCTGCTCTTGATTGTTTCATTTTTTGTGCTGTGGCAGGTAGCAGCGACACAAGGATGGATCAACCGCTCGCTTATGTCGTCTCCAAGCGAGATTGCCAGCCAGCTAACACGGATGCACCAACGGGAACTGCCTGAACGCTCCATTTTGCTGACCCACATCGGATACACACTCCAACGACTCTTGCTTGCAACGATTATCGGCACATTGGCTGGTGGGGCTATTGGGGCGGCAATGGGGCTAAACCGTCATATCTACCGCTTTCTTGATCCACTCATCACCGTCATCATGCCGATTCCAGGTATTGCCTTGGCCCCCTTGTTTATCATCTGGCTTGGTTTTGGCGATATTACGGTCATCGCGGTTGGCGCCATTGCCACCTTCTTTCCGGTGGTCTATAACACGGCGGCGGGTGTGCGTACTGTGGATAACCAATTGGTGCGTGCCGCACAGATGATGGGGGCAAACAGAATAACAACGCTGCTGAATGTGCATTTGCCTTGGGCATTGGCATATATGCTGTTGGGCATCAAGCTCGGCTTGGCGCGCGGATGGCGTACTGTCGTTGCGGTCGAACTGATTGCAGCCACCAACTGGGGATTGGGCTATATGATCTGGGATGCCGCGGAGTATCTACGTGCAGGCTTGGTCTATGGTGGCATCATCATCATGATTGTCGTCTTCTTTATCATTGAACGAGGGCTCTTGGACGCGGTGGAGCGCAATACCCTTGTCAAGTGGGGGATGCTCAGTGACTAATCAACAGACAGACACACGCACCAATGCATCTATAACCCAATCACTGGAATTTTTCTACCCATTTGTGGTCGTTCTGGTCCTTTGGGAAGGCGTTGTACAGCTTGGTTTCATCGAGGCCACAATACTGCCCGCGCCCTCGCAGATTGTCAGCCGCATTGTCAAAATGGCATCCGAGGGCATCTTAGCCAACCATCTCATTGATAGCTTCTATCGACTCATCTTGGGGTATCTCCTCTCCGTTGTGCTGGGCATCACTGTGGGCGCACTATTGGCGATCAACCGCACCGTGCGTGACGCCTTCTCACCCATTTTTAGCCTATTGCTCTCTGTACCCACCATCGCATGGGTTCCCGTGCTGCTGATTACACTGGGGCTAGGAGACGCCACCATCATCACCGCTGTCTTTTTGGGCGGATTCTTTGCCATTGTGTTCAACACCATGCGCGGTGTGGAGATGGTGAACAAAAGCCAAGTAAACGCCGCACGATTGATGGGTGTCTCTGAATGGGGGCTATTTCCCAAAGTCTATCTACCCGCCTCGCTGGTGGCAACCATCACAGGATTACGGTTGGGCATTGGCTACGCATGGCGCGCATTGGTTGGTGGTGAAATGCTGTCGGCATTGGCGGAATGGGGTGTGGGCAAAATGATCTATCAAGCACGCTTTTTTAACGACATTGCGGCCATGTTTGTCGGGCTTATCTTGATCGGCATTGGCAGTTATCTTATTGACCGTGTGCTGTTGAAACAGTTGGAAAAGCAGACGGTTGAAAAATGGGGCATGTTGGCGGAAAGATAAGCACGGATACAGAAAAGGCAACAGACAAATGAGTGAAAAGCACATCATCGAAATCAACCACGTCTCCAAGGTCTTCCAAACCAAGGCACAGGATGTTGTTGCACTGGATGATATCAACCTCAAAATTCGCGAAGGCGATTTTAACATCATTCTCGGACCGTCAGGATGTGGCAAATCGACCTTGCTCTATCTCTTGGCCGGGTTTGAATCCCCAACATCGGGGGAAATTTTGCTAGATGGTCAAGTGATCCAAAAACCAGCACCAGATCGCGGGTTTGTCTTTCAGGACTATGCACTTTTTCCTTGGAAAACGGTCTTGGGCAACATTATGTTTGGGCTGACCCAAAATGGCTATAGCAGGAAAGAGGCGCGCGAGATTGCACAGCAACATGTCGAGATGGTGGATTTACAGGGCTTTGAGCATGCCTATCCCCACACGCTCTCTGGCGGGATGCGTCAACGGGTAGGGATTGCACGGGCCTTGGCCTATAACCCCAAAGTGTTGTTGATGGATGAGCCATTTGGTGCGTTGGATGCACAGACACGCACACACATGCAGCATGAGTTGGTGGATATCTGGCAGCAGACACAAAAAACGGTCATTTTTGTCACCCACAGCGTGTCTGAGGCCGTTTTCTTGGCAGATCGCGTGATTGTCATGAAAGCACGTCCTGGACAAGTACGCCGTTTGGTCGATGTAGATTTGCCACGACCACGCGTTGAGACCGAGCAGACGTTTAATGAGATTCGACAGGAGTTGTTGAAGCTGCTGGAGAATTAATCAGGCGCGAGTAAAAGGTAAAATTCAGTGAGTACACACCGTGTGGACTGATTTGTCTGGTATGTGCTCACTGAATAAATGCCATGATTGCTAAGTTAAGAAGGGTGATAGCTTGCAAAAAGACGCGATAACAGTCTATGTTAATGCCATTACGAACAGTGGATATTCCATCTATGATGCTATCGAAATGGATACATCACAGTTATGGGTACCGACGCCTGTTTTGGAACAACTACTGAATGGCAAACTGGTGGGTATCTCTTTGCATGGTTACGCTCTTCGTACTCGCTCCAAAGTGGTCAAAGAGCATGTTTGTCAAGCATTGGGTTGTCCTGTCCCAAAATCGTTTAAAAAGACACAACCTCGATTCCCTGGGCAACAAATGGATGTATATATTCAAAAATCGCATAATCTTCAAATATGGAATGAAGAGATTGCAGTAGCGAGACGATATGCAATCATTCAAGTTTCCACCGATGATGTTATTACAAAAGTAAAGGTGATTAATGGGGATATGCTCGTCAAACTGGACACAACAGGTACACTAACGCAAAAATATCAAGCGAAGCTAACACCTAAAGCTGGTGAGAACGGGCTGTTGCTCAGTGACGATACAGAGCATATCAAGTCGCTATTTTTGTTGCCAGAAATAACCTCAAAAGAGGGTGCGGATACTTTTGGACCTTTGGACATGCCATCAGCTCAGACCTTTTTATCAATCTCCTCGCTTTTTCAGACGCTACACTCTTTGGTTGGACATTCGTTTGCAGATGCGGGTCGTGATCAGGAGTGAAACCGTAGCGCAGAACTTCATAAGTTGGTCTGTCAAACGCTAGGGTACGATAGTTTTCACGATAATGGTCAATTCCCTGATGTGTTAAATCAATTGCTGGAGATCAAATTACAAACATCACAAACAATTGATCTTGGTTTGATCAAACCAGATAGCATAGACTCGCTTTATATACCAAATTGGCAAGCATCCACAATCCACTATTGCGATGTGAGATATGTATTATTTCAAGCGCAGACAGATGGAACCAGGGTTACACTCAAAAACCTATATCTTGTCTCAGGTGAAAATTTTTTCGAGCATTTTCCACAGTTCCAGGGCAAAGTTATCAATAAAAAGCTACAGATACCATTGCCTATCAATTTTTTTGATTGACACCGAACGCCTCCCAAACCAACTGTTCCAGCCTGCTCTTGATTGATTCAATTTCGTTCTGATCGGTATCTTCACGAATGAGATGATAGATATGTTTTGATAATTGTATAATCCTTTGGGATATTTTTCGTTGGGGGTCTGGCAGCGGGAACTTTTCTACATACTGGGTAATATACCGTCTGCGTCCTGCATACAACTTATTGTGAAAACGATGATCGTAAAATTCTTCGATAAATGAAGAGTTTCCAACGCCTAAGAGCAACCATAATAAATCATCTTGTGCAGGGTTATCCAAGGTAATCCAATAGCAGTCACCATTCACCACAGTTTGCTCTGTATCAAGCCAAAATGTGGGTTCCTCGGCAATATCACGAAAGATAATTTTGGGTTGCGACCATAGCGCAGGGTTTTGTGGAACCCAGATTTCGTACCAATTTCGTCCTGCTTTTGCTACATATTTTCTTTTCTCTATCCGAGTTCGATGTTGCTGAAGATAACGTTTCGCACAAGGGTAATCGTCCAAGTTAATTGGGCAGCGCTTGCCATTACGGATTTCATGTGTATATAAAATTTGATGAAATGATTTCTCCACATAAAATTGCCTTGCTCGATGGTGTGTAGACAATGGTTTCAGCACTTCGGGGTATTGGTTGGCGGGTAACGTCTCCCAATCCGTCCGGATAAAGACTTTATCCGCCGTTGTTTTGACACCAACACGGACCTTCCCAGCCTCGCTAAATGTACAATAGGTATGCTGTTTGACTGTGGATAGCCATGCATCGCTTTCATCCGTTGCAATTCGCCACACTTCACTTGGGTTATGCTCATAAAATAAGCGCCCGTGCTTGATTTCAAACAGTTGGCTGTTGACATTGACAATGCCAGAAGTAGGTTGATGAGAGCCTGTCGCGTTTGAACTACGTAAAGCAGAAATCACATCTGGGTATGTCAGTCCGGCAATAGATGTCCCATTTGTTGAATAAATGGACGAGAATTGGGCTTGGGATGTCGAGTTTGTCTTGGAGCGGCGTTCGAGAATTAGGACACAGGGCAGAACTGCTGCATCAAATATTTTTGTGTCACCTAAATCCCAGACATGCAATACATTAAACTGCTCGGCGATACTCTTGCGGATGCTGCTACCCGCTTTGGTTGTCATAAACCGATTAGAGACGATAATCCCGGCAATTCCCTTGGGTTTCATGACCCAAGCCAATGCCAGCATAAATGCATGATAAATATCGATTCGACCTGATAGACCAAATTTTTCAGCGATTTGCTGTGCCCGTTCTGCTCCCATAATTTGTGTCCGAATATAAGGCGGATTTGCAATGACCATATCCACAGGTTCAAAAGTTGTATTATCAGATGCATTGACGCTAAATAAGTCTAATTGAATCGATTGTTTTTTTTGTGCTAAGGCAAAGTCAAGAAAATCC
>JBCCFC010000787.1:0-6577 GCA_039029935.1 Chloroflexota bacterium | reverse complement strand
GTCTCATCCTGTGGCATCACCACAAGCAAAATGGAATTTCTAAGCTCAGCCAGCTTTTCCGTGTGACGAAAATACAAGTTTCTTTCTTACACTTGCTTTTGCCGATTTTAACAAAGTTCGCTACGAGTTATATCTTATCAAGATTTCTGGGAAATCTCTTTTTGTAAGAGAACATTATTGTCTGTTGAATGGATACCATAACAAAGATTAATCATTATGAATAACGTAGTTAAATTAACGCAAGAACTGGTTGCCATGCCCTCGCCAAGTTATCAAAACAATGTGGCGATTTCGGAATTTTTGAAAACCGAAATGGAAACGGCGGGCTTTATGGTCGAGTGGGTGGAGTACCGTGACGATAATAACGAGCGCAAGGTCAGCCTGATTGGAAAAAAAGGTGAGATCAAAACAGGGAAGAAAGGTGGCATTGGCTTTTTTGGGCATTCAGACACGGTTCCTCCAGGTACACCAGGGGATGGAGTGTATTGGGAACCTTTCACACCAATACAGGAGAATGGACGCATTATCGGGCGTGGCAGTTGTGACATGAAGGGACCAGTGGCTGCAAGCATTATCGCTGGGGCGCAGGTGGATGCCGCACAATTAAATTGTCCAATTTATGTCATCGTCACGGCAGATGAAGAGCAAGGCTACGGCGGGGCCAAACAGGTGGTTGAGGAATCCAAACTGTTGGCCGAAGGGTGGCCGGATTATGTGATTGTCTGTGAGCCAACCGAGATGGAGCCAGTGTATGCACACAAGGGCGGGACACACGTCAGTGTCGTGGCGCATGGTGTTTCGGCACATACCAGCACCGAGAAGGGAACGTCGTCCAATTTTCTGATTGCACCTTTTTTGGCAGAGATGGCCGAATTGCGCACTATTTTTATGGAAGATAAACGCTTTCAAAATGACGAGTTTACACCACCCACCAACGGTTTTAATATGGTGCTGAACGATGGTGGCACAGCCTCCAATGTCACTGCTGCGCGTACACAGTGTCGGTTATCGCTGCGACGGATGCCCAATGATAACATTGACATCGCCGTGGGCATGATTATGGAACGCGCTGCCAAATATAATCTGGAGGTATCGACCAAAACCAGTGGGCCGTTCTATGTTGAGCGTGATGCTGACGTTGTGAAGTTGGCCTGTGCAGCCAGTGGTGTTGCCAGGGGGAAAACAGTTCCCTTTGGCACAGAAGCGGTTGTTTATCAGGACTATGCACAAACTGTCGTGATGGGACCGGGCAATATTGCGCAGGCGCACACGATTGGTGAATGGGTGGACGTAGGCCAGTTGGAACGGGCGGTTGAGGTCTATGGTCGATTGATTGAGCAGGTTTGTCTTTGATAGCTCAAAAGGTGAATATACATATCCTTGTAGATTGATGTGTATATTCACCCTACCATTGAATAATTTTCGTTAGTGAGTCAAGCTATCTGCATTTGCACTCTGCGCAATGACAACAGGTACACGAATCTGTGCCAATGGCTTCAAAATGACTTAAGTTATTATCCTGCATTTTGTGTTCCTGACGTTAATTCGTTGTTCATTTAGATTCACAAATATGTATCAGGTAGTGGGTGGGAGGAGCGCACTTTTTGTCCGGCCATACATCCACCCATCGATTCTTGGTGGTTCTATGTCAAGCGCGGACAGGATGCTTTTTATCTGCTCACGGTGTTCGGTGGCGTGATTGATCACTTGGGTGAGTATCACCCACGGCTCAACCCGATAGCCGTCGCTGATGTGGATTTGCGATGGCAGTTTGCTGCTGGCAGAATCTTGGGCGAGTGCAGTTAGCTGTTGCCCAGATTGCTCGACGATTCCACGTAGTTCTGATAATGTTGGCGCGGTTTTGCGCTCAGGCGGATGGTCGGCTGTGAGCAGCATAGAAGCGTAATCTTCCTGAGATAATACAAGATGTTCCAACGTCTCGCGGATGGTTCCACGAATGGCAGATTGTGGTTGATGGTCAAGCTGCTCGTCAGTCAATGTTACGCAAGCATCAAACACTTGCAAGTTTGCCCAGTTATTGTGTTCAATCAATTGGGCCAAAATGTGTTCAGCCATGTTTACTCCTTCTTGGGAATTATGAAACTTTGGTCGCAATCCACCAGATCGTGCCACCCGCATCTCGTACGCCACCGCGCTTGTCCGGGTCATCTTTTTGCACTGGCTCCTGCACTGATTCCCCCCCGTTGGCGAGTGCGCGCTGGTAGACGGCATCCACGTCTTCAACGTAGATGTGAACATTGGCGGGACGGTCAGGCCAGCCCGGCCCTTTGTCGGCCAGCATGAGGACGCCATCATCAAGCCGTACTTCTGCGTGATTGATGCTGCCATCTTCATTGGAGAAGCGGCGTATTTCTGTTGCACCGAATGTTGCAATCAAGAATTGAATCGTCTTGTCCGCATCATTAACAATTAGGTAGGGTGAGATAGACGGATAGCCTTCTGGTTTAAATGTTTTATTCATGAGTTAACTCCTTATTGTAATCCCAATCAATACGTGCATTATCCATGCGAGCCAATAGTGCCTGCGTCGTCTCATCAACCAACTGTTCAGAGCTATCAATCCACTCGCCTATGCGCTCAGTCGCCTCTAGCACAGTTTGCAGTTGTGCAACCGTTATGCCACTATACCCTGTCTTCCCCCGCTTTTGCTCACGCAAAGCGACGACGCTTGGTTGAGGATTGAGGACAAATACATGCAACGGTAGGTTTTGATAGTGTTTGACAACGTCTGTTAACATCGGGCCGATAATGACATCTTGATAGATGACGTTGAATCCCGATGCCCAATAGAGCTGGGCAACTTGAAACGACGCCTTGTAGCGAAGATGCAATTGAGCCAACGCTGCTGGTGTGGGGTTTGCGCTCATATCAACGCGCCCGTTGACCACCATGCGCCGAAAGACATCGCCGCGTAGATGGACAGAACAAGGGATTTTCTCCGCGAGCAACTGGGCGATTGTGGACTTCCCAGAAGCCATCACGCCCGTGATGAGAATGATTTTGGCTGGATTCATCATTATGTAAAACTAAGCTCCTTGGTCGATACACTGTTGCTGGTTCGTCAACCATCTGAATAATCTACTCATGCTGCCTAGCTGCTCAATTTCAAGACCTCTTGTGCTGCGGCTTCGTCCGTAATCAGCACATCCAAATAATTCCCTCGCAACGCCCCTAAAATGGCTCTCGCCTTTTCTTGCCCACCTGCCACCGCAATCACAGTCTCAATATTACGGAGAGCTTGAATGCCGATGCTAATCACACGTTGATTAAAATCCACATCTAAGGTATTGCCCTCCGCGTCAAAGTGTTGCGCACACATATGCCCCACAGCACCCCGATTCTCTAAATAGGTCAAGTCCTTTTGGTTGAGATACCCCGTCCAAATCATGCCAGAGGAATTGGCGGAGTGTTCGCCGATGCCGATGATGACCGCATCCGCCTGACGACCCGCGTCGAGTGTATCACGCACAGATGGTTCTTGGAGCAATAAGTCACGAGTCCGTACATTCTCCACAATCATGGGGGTGTAGAGATAGCGGTAGGTTGCTTCATAGCGGTTTGCCATCTCACGTACTAAGTCTGGCCCTTCGATGAGCGGGTTGCCAGAGTTGAGCACACCCAAAATTTGGACAAAGGTCATATCATATACAGGGGTGGGTAGAATAAAGCTCCTCCCGCTACCAAGAGCAATCCCGCCGAGGAAATGACGAGGTTGGTTTTCGCCTCTTGTTGCAGTTGCACTTCGGCAAGGTCTGCGCCAGACGAAACCTCTTGTAGCTGTTGTGTGCGCTGGTTGTCTACAAAAGGAGCGAGCATTTTCTTCAAAAGCCCTGAGATAGTTGGCTGGGTAGGACAAACTTTGGCATAGGGATTCCCAGACAGGCGGTCAACCAACCTGTTGGTTCTGTTGTGTTGTTTGCTCATCGGTAATGAGGCTATCGTTTGAACAAAATTTAAGTTCATTAAGCATAAATTCCTCAACCAATAGCGTTTATATCGATCCCACCTGCACCACTAGAAACCAAGTAGATGCTACCAGAGGTGAAAAACAAATCGGTATAAACTCTAATCAGGGACGTCTACATTTCGGGGGCTGCGTCAGAGGTTCATCGTGGCTGTTGTACATTTTCGCGTCCCAAGTTGTCATTCATCCAATGTAAGAGAGGCACTTCCTCTTCCGAAGCGTAGTAATAGTTGGCAAGCGGAAGCGCATCAAATGAAGGTATCAAGCCCGATGCAATCAGAAAGTTCATAGAGTGAATCTGGCTTGGCGATCCCTTGCTCGCGAACAGATTGGTAATGGTTATCAATCACCGTACTGATTTGATGAAGCGTGTCCCCTGGCAGTGCATTTGGAATAATCAAGAAACCATCTTCCTCAAATTTCTTGTGCTCTTCGTCTGTCAGCAGGTGATTTAATATGGTATCTGCCATGATCAAGTTCCTTTCGTGTGTTCGCTAGAAGATTTGCCAGCGTTTCAAAAATTTAGATTTGTATACGTAAGCATAACACTTTAACATGGGGTAACATGGGATTACTAATGACGACCATTGCTAAATGCGCATATGTGCATAATTGTGGGAATATGCTTGAAGAGTGTATTTTCGGATGCTATCATTGCTGCAACATCATTAGAACAGAATCTTTTCACCTTTCACATACATAAAAAAATTAATACGATTACTATTACTACACACGAGGACTTTGTTGAAACATGAGCCAAGTAAGTGAGATTACGCGTGAGTCTTGGATTTTGAGTCAGTTCCCACTCTGGGGGACGTGGCTGAATGAAGAGATCGAGCAAGAGGACGTGGCCCCTGGAACCTTTGCCATGTGGTGGCTGGGGTGTACGGGCATTTGGGTCAAGAGTGAAGGCAACACAAACCTTTGCATTGACCTGTGGGTCAAGAGTGGCAAACGGACACAGGCAAAGAAGACAATGACCAAAGGCCATCAACATATCCGCGCCATTGGTGTACAGGGACTACAGCCTAATCTGCGCAACTCAGTCTGTGTGCTTGATCCATTTGCCATCCGTGAGCTTTCTGCGCTGTTGGCGACCCATGATCACGGTGATCACATCGATCCACATGTGGCCGCCGCTGTCATGCAGAACTGCGCCGATGATGTGCCCTTTATCGGCCCACAGACCTGTGTTGACCTCTGGACAAAATGGGTGTTCCTGAAGAACGCTGTATTGTTGTCAAGCCGGGAGACACACTCCAGATTGGCGATATTGAGTTAGTGGTGCTAGATTCATTTGACCGCACAGAGTTGGTCACGGCTCCACCCAACAATCCAGATATTGTTCTCAAGGACAGCCCTGTGCAGGATATGGACAAGAAGGCCGTTAACTACTTGATTAAAACACCAGGCGGCAACCTCTACCACAGCGGTGATTCGCACTACTCCAACTGGTATGCCAAGCATGGCAAGGACCACGACATCCACGTCGCCCTTGGTTCTTTTGGCGACAATCCCATCAGCATGACCGACAAAATGACATCAATCGACCTGCTCAAAATGGCGGAGTGTCTACAATGCGAGGTGGTGATTCCAGTGCATCACGACATTTGGAGCAATTTCCAAGCAGACCCCAATGAAATCCTCGTGCTATGGAATATGCGCAAGCATCGCCTACAATACCAGATGGACACGCCGTCAACATTGGCAACCTATGCTGCCGTGGCCGAGGCCAATGGATTGGCAGGCTCAACCGTCGTGGTTAGCTGGCCGTCATTGTCGCACTTCAACAAAGCGCGTGCGGTTGCGGAAGAATTTTCCGAGGCAACGGGCATCAACGTTGAGCTTGATTTCATCGAATATCAGGCCATGCGTGACAAGCAGATTCTCGAACTCAACAAGCCTGATGGTCAAGGTGAGTACGATGTTGTTGCATAGGTGTTCTTCAACAAGACTGACTTTGTGAATAAGGGCTATCTGGAAGACCTGAGCCGCTATTTCACAATGGCAAACTTGGCTGATCCAACCTATGACCGCGAAGACCTGATTCCAGCCTATGTCAACTCAGGCTCAGTTGTAGGTGGTCGTCGTGGCTATCTCTCTGGTGCAGGTCAAGGGCTTTACGGTGTGCCATTTGGTGCGGAAACCAGCATCATGATCTATCGTAAAGACATCTTTGAGAAGCATGGTCTTGAAGTACCAACCACCTATGATGAGCTATTTGAAGTTGCAGAATTCATTACCGAGAACGAGCCAGACATGTATGGCATGACCTCTCGTGGACAGACGGGCGGTAACTCGACCCACGCTTGGTTGCTTCACGCCAGACCCTATGGTGCGGACATCTTTGATGATGCATGGGGCAGGGCTGTTCAGTTCTAGAGAACGCCCTGATAATCAAGAAGGTGGTGGATATTCATGCTATTGCGAAAAATAGCAAGACGAACATTGGAGATGCAGTTTTGCCCTCAACATTCTTCGGCATAACGGCATCTCCAATGTTCGTCTTGCTATTTTTCGCAATAGCATGAATATCCACCACCTTCTTGATTATCAGGGCGTTCTCTAGAACTGAACAGCCCTGCCCCATGC
>JBCCFC010000786.1:0-6587 GCA_039029935.1 Chloroflexota bacterium | reverse complement strand
GTCGAAGGGGTCAATAACAAAATCAAGCTGATTATGCGTCGAGGATACGGCTATCGTAATTTTCGACATTTTGTTCTTCGCATCCTCACTGAGTGTGGTGCTCCTACTTGATCCCACTCATGGACGAAGAGCCAATTTAGCATACCCAAAATCGAGGCAGGAGGTGTCTCCTTGGCCTTGAGTGGTGAGCTGATCAAACACAACAATACATATTTCATTTCCGCCAGAGGACACTTTAGCACAGGTGCGTTGGGGTCTGCCTCTGGCTGTTCCGGCATCACCATCTCGGCGGAAATTTACGCCACATTTAACCAAGGCACAGTCGTGCGCTTCACGTCGATTGACGGCGAAAAAGTTGGTGAGAACAGCGACGGCCAGACCATGCGTCTGGGTGCAGATGTCCAGTCACCGCTCATGCCAGAAGCGACCGACGAATTTGGCATTCGCTCGGCCTCGCTGACGCTAGAGTGTTCGATTCCCATTGGCACAACGGGTCTGTTCCTGACCAAGGTGCAGGGGAGTGTCAGCTTTGGCGATATCCCCTCCATCAGTGTCCGTGCCGGATTGAGTGCGGGCCGCAAGATTGCTGGTGTTTCTGTATTGAGTGCAGAGGCGGGCATGAGATTGCAGCCATCACCCTTTGAACTGACGCTGGATGGTGTGGTGCGTGTCTTTATCTTCCAAGTCGGTGGGGCCAAGGCCGTGATCACACCTACTCGCCTTAACAGCACCCTCTGGGTCGATGTCATCGCAGCCGAGGGACGTGTCACGGTTGATGCATGGAGCGACTACAAAGGGTTCCACTTTAGCGGTGAGGGCATGATGCGTATAGGGGTACCCAAGGGCAAAATTTTTGAGGGGTGTATTCTTCCTGAACCTACCTGTTGGACGGAAAAGAAATGCGGTTGTGTACTTGGGATTTGTGCATGTATTGACGTGCCTCACTGTACAGTAAACACTGTTTGTATCTCCATGCCACCTGAAGATTGGATTCTGGCCGAAAGCAGAGTTGAGGTCGGTGAGTTCACCAACGGTGCATGGGGCTTCAAGGGTGAGGTATGTGCGTTGGGCTATTGTACTGGCGCCTATATTGACACGCAAGGACGGTTGGTGACTGGCGACCGAATTCGCAGCTATCGTCGGTTGACGCCAAGACGACTGGCGCGCATCCATCGCCTATCGCGGGCGCGTCACAATGGCGAGGTCGTGGCCGCCGCAGAGATGGCACTGTTGGAAGGCATTCATCTGACACCGCAACGCACTGTCTTGGATGTGCCTATCCCAACCAGTAGCGATGTCCTCTTTGCCTTTAGCATTCAAGGCCCTCCACCCACATTTGACGTGATCATGCCGGATGGACAACGGTTGGACCCAGCCAATCTGCCAGTCAACGTCACCTATACCGAAACCGTCACCATGACAGCAGTCAGTCAATCACTGCCAAGTGGGGTCATGCGTCTAGCCGAACGTGCCGCCGCAGTCCATGCCGCACAGGTACAGGTAGAGGCACAACCACTGGAGGGCGTCACAGAGTCGGATGAGGTCATGTATGCCAAGCTGGTTCACGCCGTTGGTGACGAAGGTGCTGCTGTCCTAGATGCTATCGGTGTCCAGTCGGTCTTGACCGAGGAAGACTTCCCTGCCCAAGAGACGGGTAGTGCAGACCTACGCGTGGCCTATGGTGGACAGAACACACCAGCCGTTGATATCTATCTCAATGGTGCATTGTTCTTTGACAATTTGATGGCTCTCAGCCCAACCGCCAACAACGCCGTCAGTCGATATGGCACAGTTGGTGTGGGCGTCCAGACATTGCAAGTACGTCCAGCGGGCGACCCCAATACGCTGATGTTGGAGCAGTCGGTTGATTTGATGGCCGACCAAGCCGCCACATGGGTCCTCACGGATCAGGGGGCACAGCTTACAGGCAACCTCATCAGCGACGACAACCAAACGGCGGCTGTTGGACAAGCGCGTGTTCGCTTTGTTCATGCGGGGTCACAACTTGGGGCGACATCGCTGACGGTGAACGGCCAACCACGGTTTGACAATGTTGGCTTTGGGCAGGTCACGGACTATGCCGTGTTGCAAGCCATCACGCAGACGCTACAAATTCAAAGCGGTGAGCAAGTCGTCACGCTGGAGATGGCCCCAAGCGAAGGCTCTGTCTATAGCATCTTCTTGTTTGACGCTATCAACGAAGGGCAGGTTGGGCCAGCCATTGTCACCGAAACCGACCTCTTTGCCCAACGTCTGACCCAGATCACCTATGGCATCAACCAGATTCAGCCAGGCACATGGCAGGTGGATGTGGACAGTGATCTGCTCGATGATGCCTTCCTGCTGGAGGTGATTGGCAGTGTGCCACCACCCACATTAGAGGTGGTCAACGCCGTGAGCCGTACAGACACAGAGACAGACACAGAGCTGGATGTGACATGGCAGGTGCAATCCGCGTTGACAGAGACAGTGGTCAGCGTCTATGCCAATCCTTGGGAGACAAGCACGGTCATCACCAGCGTGACCGCCGCAGGTGTGCAACAAGAGCAGCAGATTGGCAAGTTTACGGGTGTGCCACTGGCCGTTGGTCTGCAAGGGCCGTTGGATGGCTCACAACAGTCAATGACCTTTGACACCAGTCAATTGCCGAGTGGCGTCTACAACATCTGGGTCGAGGCCGATGATCAGAACAGCGCACCTGTCCGTGTCTATGCACCGTCACCAGTCAACATTGCCCATGCATGGCCGCAGACATGGGATGCACAGATCGCCATCGACCAAGACTATCGCAGCCTGCTCATGAGTTGGGACCAGCCTAGCCCAGACGCAGACACCTATCGCATCACCCTATCAACGCCAAGCGAGCGGTTGGTGCAGTCGGCCACAGGTGCATTTACACAGACCGAGCCGTTCATCGCTCAACAGGTGATCACAACCGTTGAACTATTGACGACAACGATTGGCAGCTTGGACCCCAATGTCATCTATACCGTGACCATTGAGGCCATTGACCGTGAGACGGGACACCGTGTGATGGCAACACCGACTACGTTCCACAGCCAAGCAGCCGACTTTACCGTGCAGGCTGAGATGGCATCTGCGGTCATGGCGGGTGAAGCCATTGATGGGCAGTTCATCGTCTCGACAGACTTGACACCGTATCCAGATGTGATTGGGCTAAATGTGTTAGAAGCACCTGCGGGGTTGAGCCTGCGCATGGCAACCAACATCATCACGCCGACCAGCGTTGTACAGAAAGCTGTGAGCGGTGAAAGCAACGTTGCCTTTACACTGGCCGCCGATGTCAACATGCTGCCCGGGGACTATCAGGTGATTGTCGAAGCAGTTGGTGGTGGCTTTGTGCGCCAATACCCGCTCAACATCACCGTACTGGCACGGCCATCCTTTACGCTGGCTGCCAACCCATCCGCCGTGCTGTTGCCTGTGGGTGGCACAGCCAGCGTGGACATTGTGGTTGATGCTGTGACAGAGAGCCAAGGCACAGTTGACCTACGATTGGAAAACATCCCAGAGGCGTTGGGATGGAGCTTGAGCACAACCACAATTGAGCCAGACCTGCATGTGCGCACCTATAACTCGACCACGGCCATCGCAAATCTTGTCCTGACACACACAGATTTCTTGACCGAGGCGGTCTATACGGTGGATGTTGTGGCCTATGACGATCTCAACGAAGTGCGGACAACCATCGAACTCAATGTCGCTGAACAGAGCTATCAAGTGATGGTCAGTGATGCTGAGACACAGCTTGAAATTGGACAGGGAACGCTCATCCCAGTCGATATCACGGCCTTGGGCGCATGGTCTGCGCCAGTGGTCTTGTCATTGGGCGAAACAGGGTTGCCCGCCGATATGGTTGCTGGCCTTGTCATGGGGACAGTGAATACAGTGGTGGAGGCACTCGCACAGAGCCAGCCAGCCATCACCATTGACACACTGCCCGCACAGGTCTACTTGCTGGTCAACACATCTGCTGACACCGAGGCCATGCGCTATGTCTTTGACCTCAACGCCCAGAGTGGTGATGTAGCGAAGGTCGTGTCCATTGTTGTGGAGACGGTGGCGACTGTGACAGATGCGCCAAGTGAGCCAGTTGCGCCCGATGTCACCGAGCCAGATGCGCCCAGTGAGCCAACTGAGCCGGATGCGCCAACTGAGCCAGATGCGCCCGATGTCACCGAGCCAGACCCGACACAGACGCGGTTGTTCCTGCCGTTTGTGAGTCGGTAGAATCATACGACAACGGATTTAGGAGCGGAACGGATTTTTGCCTCCTCACACGGGATGAAATCCGTTCCAGACCCGGAACTCTCTGGGTCCCGTTGTAGTAAAGTATCGGGACGAGGAGATTGGACCAATCTCTGGGTCCCGATACGCTCTCACCCAAAGAAATCTATTTTTGGTCATTTTGCTGAGGAACTAGCGTTTGTGCGATACACGTTTGTTATCACGAACCCACTTGGGTTCAATTGTTCACATAAATGAAAGGATGAATAGATGAAGAACGTACAAATGTGGGTCGCAAAGACAACCATCATACGCACAGCGGCATTCCTATGTGTGGTCGCACTTGTCGCTGGCGGAGCATATCTGGCACTATCATCGACTGTATTTGCGCAAGACGAGCCTGCACAAAAAAATCCTGTCAGCATCAAAATCAAGGTGCAGCCTACGGGCGGTGATGATATCTTTGACATCCAACATGGCTTTGGGGCGTTGGCGATTGGGCAAATCAATACCGCCGTCAACAACACCGCCGAATTTGTCGGCCATCCACCCCAATCGCCCGTCTGTGACGAAAATGGCTGTAACACCATATTGACAGGCATGGATCAATTCTTCCTCAGCTTGCCCGATGGCTGGACGCTCAACAAAACATACTGTGTACACACGGGGAACAGTGATGTGACATTGCTTGATACAGAAATCAGGATCGTAGCCGACCCCGGCGACAAGCTCACCTGTGGCTATCTCGTCGAAAATATAACGCAGTAAACATCATCCAATAAGCATCAACTGGTAGCTACCACAACACCTTATCCGTGTTTTTCCGTATCCGTTTTAATTTTTAAAACGGATACGGAAGAACGCGGATTTTTTTAGTACAAAATAGTGTCGCTCTCTCAATCCGCGACACTATTTTTCGGTTTGGTATGGGGATTACTTGCTTTGCGACTCGAAAAACGATACCATATGACCAGAAATGAGAAATTGGTCATATAGTCATTTTAGGAAATAAAGTCGAGTTATGGAGAAATCAACAAACAAACCAGACACAAAATCCAACAACCCAGAGCGAGAGCAGCGGATTCTTGATGCCGCCGCCGATCTCTTTGTGCATTATGGCTACGACAAAACCACGGTCAGCGATATTGCACGAGCAGCGGGTGTGAGCAAAGGGGCCATCTATCTGCACTTTGAGAGCAAGGATGCGCTCTTTGAGGGGCTGCTCCTACGTGAGATTATGGCCTATCAAACACGCTGGTTGACCCTCATCGAGGCGGACCCCAGAGGTGGCACGATTGGTGGCATGTATAAAAATGTGTTGTATGCCCTCAACAGCAGTGCGTTTATGGCGGCCATGTTTCGGCAGGACAGCCGTGTGCTTGGCAGCTATTTACGCAAGAAGGGCAATCTATTTCGGACAAACCAAGAGGGTCCATCTCGTTATCACTTTGTCAAAATGATGCAGGAGGCTGGTGCGATTCGGCAGGATGTGGACACAACCGTGACGGCACACATCATGAACATGTTGGCCTATGGTTTGGTGTCGATGGGTGAAGTTATGAATGCAGCCGATATCCCGCCCACCGAAGCACTCATCGAAGGCATTGCCGATTTGATGGACCGCGCCCTGACCCCGCCAGAGTTGCTCAGTGAAGAGGGAAATACTGAGGCGGGTAAGGAAATTCTTCGTCAGTTGGCGGAGATGGCAATGGGACGGTTAGAAGGATAGGAATTCATGAATTATATCGTACAATTTGAACAACTCGACCAGAACAGTATCCCAATTGCGGGGGGCAAAGGAGCCAATCTGGGCGAAATGACAAGCGCAGGATTTCCCGTGCCACCCGGCTTTGTGTTGACAACAGAAGCCTATGACGCTTTTGTAGACACCAACAACCTGCAACAGCAAATCCTTGCGCTGGCGCAAACCGTTTCCCTCAATGACCCACAATCCAGTGAAACCGCATCAGCGCAAATTCGTGCGCTGTTCATGCAGGGTGTGATAGCCGACGAGTTGAAGACAGCACTTACAGATGCCTATCGCCCTTTTCAGGTCAATAAAAATGCTGTTAATGCAGTTGCGGTACGCTCATCAGCAACGGCAGAGGACTTGCCAACCGCCAGTTTTGCGGGGCAACAGGATACCTTTCTCAATATCCAAGGCGAGGAGGCGTTGCTCGATGCGGTGAAACAATGCTGGGCAAGCCTTTGGACTGCCCGCGCCATCGTCTACCGAATGCGTCAATCAATTGACCCCGCTGCTGTCAGTCTCGCCGTGATTGTGCAGCAGTTGATTCCGGCGGATGCAGCAGGCGTTCTGTTTACCGCCAATCCGCTTG
>JBCCFC010000785.1:0-6596 GCA_039029935.1 Chloroflexota bacterium | reverse complement strand
TGCACTGGAGACGGGATGGGCAGGCTACTCGCTTGTTTCTTTCCGATTGAACCGCCCTAAGGCGGTGGGGTTACTTTTCACTAACCCAAGGATAAGCATATGGTCTATAATTGGCGGCGGCGTCTGATTCCCTATCTCTTTATCAGCCCTTTTTTTGTGGGCTATGCCTTCTTTTTTGTCTATCCGATTGTGTGGGCGTTTTACCTGAGCTTCTTCAAAAAGAAGGGTGTAATCAGCACGGCAAAGTTTGTCGGGCTGGACAATTACATTGATCTCCTGAGCGATGACATGTTTCTCAAGGCATTGGCAAACACCACGTACTATGCCTTGGGGAGTGTCCTGTTGATTGTGCCTGCGGCATTGGGGTTGGCATTATTGCTCACGGTGCGTCGTCTAGGGTGGCGAGAATTTTTCCGTTTCTTCTTTTTCACACCCAACATTACGGCAGGTGTTGTCGTCGCCATCATCTTTCGGCTGGTCTATGAGCAGGAATATGGACTCCTCAACAACTATCTGCTCAACCCCATTGGCATTGAAAACGTGCGCTGGCTGCGTGACGCCACCGCCATTATGCCAGCCATCATTCTCATGGGCTTATGGCGATACACGGGCATTAACGCGCTGTACTTTATGGCCGGGCTACAAAATATCCCGCCAGAGTTAACCGAAGCCGCGACCATTGATGGCGCCACCCGCTGGCAGGTCTTTCGCCATATTACCCTACCGCTGTTGCGGCCTATCATGATCTTTGTCCTCACCTTTGCCATTATCGGCTCATACAATCTGTTTGCAGAACCCTCCATCCTGTTAGGCATTGAAGGGGGGACTCGAAATGCGGGTCTCTTTATGACCATGTATCTGTACTTGACTGGATTCCGCTTCTTAGATTTGGGCTATGCAGCCGCGATTGGCTATGCACTGGCAATCATCATCCTTGTGCTGACCCTGCTCCAGTTGCGCATTTTGGGTGTCTTTAACGATGATTAAGGTATTCGTCCGTACACGAGGGTGACCGCAAGGGTACGCCCCTACACGATTGTTTAGACGAGTAACATCTAACGAGGATTAAGGAATGCCATGACAACAAATCGAAGCACAACAATTCGCAACACAATGTCCCTAAACCGCACGGTCATCAATGCTCGCCTCATCGAACGACTCCTGATGTATGTCGTTTTAGCCATTGGCGTCATACTGACAGGTGCGCCCTATCTATATATGATCACTGGCTCATTCAAAGCCAATGCCGAAATCTTTAGCTACCCACTGCACTTTTTCCCCGAAGCCCCAACCCTCGTCAACTACAATCGACTGCTCAGTGGCGAAGAGATTCCGTATGTGCGACAGTTTGGCAACAGTATTATTGTTGCCACGAGCCAAACATTTTTGACCCTGCTCTTTGCCTCTATGGTGGGCTGGGGATTTGCCAAATTTGAATTTGCAGGCAAACAAATTCTCTTTCTGATTTTATTAGGGACACTGACAATTCCTTTTCAAATCACGTTGGTGCCCCTCTTCCTGCTCATGCTCAATATCAATTGGCTGGACACCTATATGGCAATCGTGATCCCAGGGGCAATCAGCGCGTTTGGGGCCTTTTTCATGCGCCAGAATATGCTCTCAGTGCCAGGTGAACTGGTGGATGCTGCGCGCATAGACGGCGCCTCCGAGTGGGGTATCTTCTGGCGAATCGGTCTCCCCTTGGTCCGGGGTGGACTGTCCATTTTGGCCGTGCTGGTCTTTCTCGGTGCATGGAATGATTATCTCTGGCCGCTGATTGTGTTGCGTAGCAGTGAAAAATTCACCTACCCGTTGGGATTGGCGACCCTGAATGGGCTATATAAGATTGAATATGGCATGATTTTGGCGGGTGCATTTATCGCCACGTTGCCCATTGTCATGATTTTTATTGCGGGTCGAAAACAATTATTGGATAATCTGGCAATCGGGGCGATTAAGGGCTAAACTAAAGCTTTCAGCGAATCAGCCGTCAGCTTTCAGCCAGAATTGGGTCATATTTCGGGGTCGATTTTTATCCTTTCCTATTCAATCAACAAGGAGTTAATTTGATGGCAATCCAAACTGATGCCTATCCTGAACTTGACCGCGTCAAGGCTTTCTTTCCGCTAGGTGTTGCGGAGCCTAGCATATTGAGTGTTGAGCAAATTCAACAGTTTAACGAAAAAGGCTACATTTTCCCACTCGATGTGTTCAGTTCAGCAGAAATGGTTGCGCACCGGGCCTATTTTGACGATCTTCTTGAGAAAGCGTTTGCCGCGGGCTGGGATAGCTACGGTATCAATGGCTGGCACAAGCACTGTGCAGGGATGTATGATCTCGTGACCGAGCCGCGCATTCTGGATTACGTGCAGGACCTGTTGGGTGAAGACTTGGTGCTATGGGGAACCCATTACTTTGTGAAGATGCCGGGCGATAGCAAACGCGTCAGTTGGCATCAAGATGCGTCCTACTGGCCGCTTACACCGAGCAAAACTGTGACGGTCTGGCTGGCGATGGATGATGCTGACGCCGAAAATGGGGCGATGCAGTTTATCCCTAGCTCACACCGCAATGCCCAAATTTCCTACACAGAGAGTCGTCCAGAAGAGAATAATGTCCTTGGTCAGACTGTCCTTGATGCCGAATACTATGGCGAGTCACCTGTCACCGTTGCGCTGAAAGCAGGGCAGATGTCCCTCCACACCGATTGGCTTCTGCACGGCTCCGAGCCAAACATGTCAGTGCGTCGTCGTTGTGGATTAACCCTGCGTTTTGTTTCAAGCGATGTGCGGGCGTATAACAATTGGAATCAAGGCAGTAGTGTGATCTGTCGCGGCAGTGATCCCAGTGGGCATTGGGCCAACTATCCACGTCCGGTAGGCGAACTGATTCCACAAAAAGAGGATGCTTTACAAAGTGAGTGATTCAAATTCAGATAACCGACAAAAATCTAGCACTGGCCCTCAAAACGATTGCGGAACAGACTCCCCCGCTAGACCTCAAATCGTCCAAAATCTCTAGCATATGATTGTCCCCTACAGAATGACAACATTATTTGCAATAATATGTGTAGTGGCTATTGGCTCTCTGGAAACTCGCTGCACGTTGCAGACGCTGTGAAGTTTCCCGATAGACACTTTACAAGACAGTACATACATATCGCCGGAGGAAATGATACAAAACCTATTTGACGCACGCGACACCGAGCTACGTCAACTACATGACCATCTGCACCAAAGCTATTACTACAACCAACATCAAATCTGTTTCATTTCTGTTTCATTGTGGGGGAAGCAGGCGCAGGGAAATCCTCACTCATTTACGAGTTTTCTGTCCAAGCCGCCAAGCAATATGAGGATATCCTCTTTTTGGTCGGCACCTGCAACGCGCAGACGGGCATAGGCGACTCCTACCTGCCCTTTCGCCAGATCATCTATCAACTGCTGGGTGATGATAGCGTCAATGGCTTGGTCAGCAGCCAACCCCCAACGTCTCAAGGAAAGCTTCAAGACATCGGGACGCGCCTTGTTAGAGGTGGCGCCAGAGTTGATTGGCACATTGATTCCCGGTGCGGGGTTGCTGATTGCTTTGGGCAAGTTTGCCTTGGAAGAAATCGGCTGGCTATCACCGCTCAAGAAAGCGGCAGAACGCTCCATGCAGCGTGAATCCAAGATTGACTCATCTCAACTCATATTCCAATACATCGCGCTTCTGCGTGAAATCGTCTCAGAGACACCTCTGTTGATTGTGTTAGATGACCTCCAATGGGTGGACAATGCCTCGATCACACTGCTCTTTCACCTCATCCGTGAACTGGACGAATGCCCCATTACCTTTATCGGCATGTACCGCCCCAATGACATTGAACTCGACCGCGATGGCGAACGTCATCCGCTGCGCAGTGTCCTCAACGAACTCAAACGCTATCATGGCGATGTCTGGATTGACTTGGATGAGGGTCAGCATGAACGTGGGCGTGAATTTGTCGATGCCCTGCTTGATGCCGAACCCAATCGGCTGGATGAAGCCTTTCGCCAATATCTCTTTGACCTGAACAAGGGAAATGGCAAAAATGTTGGACAATTCGGCATGGCTCATTTGGGTGTTAGGGAAACTTAACAAATAGGAAAAGGAAGGTAAGATAGAGAGAGTCAAATTGTGATGGTGAGATAGGGTGTAGAGACAACACCAGTGAATGAATGGCGATTCATCAATATGAATTATGATTCAAGAATGTATTTGCTCGTGCAATCGAACAAATATAAACAAAAATGAACAGGGATGGTTGGAGAAAAAAGGAGGTATAGATATTTGTGCAATGCAAGAGCAAGACTTCCTTTTCAAGATGCCCAAGACGGTCAAACCCAAGTTTGTCGAACGGTTCACAGATGGGAGCTACCTTGCCACCATCTCGAAGAAAGTGGTTGACCCAGACAACCCCACGCATGACTATGGCAGAAAACGATGGAAGACACTTTCACTCATGGTTCGTGTGATTGACGTCCAGGTCCAAGGCTTCCAGCCCTATCGACTCATCACCTCTATCCTTGATAAGCCCATTTCAGCTAAGGAGATTGCGATACACTATCATTCCCGTTGGGATGTTGAAATCGCCTATGATGAACTCAAAATCCATCAGCTTGTTACTCTTCGTGGACAATCTCCTACTCTCTTGCGCAGTAAACTTGCCGAACTCGTCCAACAAGAACTGTATGCCTCTTTCATTATGTATAACTCCATTCGACGCGTCATGGCTGATGCTGCCCATACTCATGAGAAAGACCCTCGTTTTCTTAGTTTCAAAGATGTCCTGCATCACCTTCTTGATGCTACCCTCGGAAATGCGGCGGGCTTGCTCTCTGCACTTGCTTTCGCTCTGTCGCCCGTCGCCCTAGCCCAAGTAAAATATAGGTTACATATATCGGATAATGAAGCGAGATATGCCTATCGACGTGATTTGTTTGTCTTGGCCGTTGGTAGTGATCAGACGATCACGATTTTGAATGATGACAAATTTCGACCGAAGGATTTTAGAAGCTAGACAAAATATCGTTAAGCATCAGAGTTGCTATACATTAAAGAGTGCCGCCGCGTCCAAAGGGCACCCGATTCGGTGGCTGCTATGTAAAGTATTCTGAAGCAAACTATATAGGTACCAACATGAACCTGATTTATCAGGTTTCGCTTATCAGACTAGGATTTCAATCCTAGCTGTTGCTCTGGCTCGACGCTAGATTCCTGCCTGCACAGGAATGGCCAAAACACCAGAGTAATAAATTAGTGAAGAAACAATGGATAATAATCAACTACACCAACAACACAAAGAACAATATGAGCGTGACGGCTATACCATCTATCGCAATGTGCTGGATACCGACCTCATTGCTGAAATCCAAGGGCATATCGAGTGGAGTCGCCAGAAACTGGATGTCCAGCACCAAGGTCCCTTTGCGGTTCACGATGCCTTTTTTGCGCGTTTGGTCAGCGACCCGCGCCTGCTTGCCATCGCTGAAATGTATATTGGGCATGATATGGGTCTCTATTCCAGTCACTATTTGATCAAAGCACCCGAAGTTGGGCTACCCATTTTGTGGCATCAAGACTTGGGCTATTGGCCGCTTGAACCCGCTGTTGTCGTCACACTCTATCTTGCCATTGATGCCGCCACGCCCGAAAATGGCTGTATGAAGGTGATTCCTGGCAGTCATAAATATTTACGTGACCATGCTGAGTCCGGTAATAAACCCAATGTCTTTGGCAAAGAGTTGGCCCTTAGCGACGAAGAATTGAGCCAAGCTGTTGACATTGTGCTTCAGCCCGGTGATGTCGAGGTACATCATCCCTACATTGTACATGGCAGTGCCGCCAATACTTCATCACATCGTCGCGCCGCCTTGCCCATGCGCTACATCCCGACGAGTACCTCTATTGTGGGCGAGGGGCAGACACGCACCTGTACATGGCTATTGCAAGGAGAAGACTTAGGGGCTAGGCATGAATGGGCATCGTGGCCGCGCTACCGGGATGGTGTTGATTACCCATTTGCTCAGAGTCAGCAGTGGAGATAGCTGTGATAGTAATCAAAAAGCGCAAGATTTTAGTAAATCTTGCGCTTTTTAATGACTGTCAATTGTGCTGTTTGATCAATTCATCGTCTGACGAGCCTGCAACCCTTCAAACACACGCTGTGGCGTCAATGGTAAATCTGCAAAGCGCACCCCTGTCGCATCCTTCACTGCATTGGCAACCGCACTGGCTGTCGCCGTAATTGGCGGCTCACCCACGCCGCGCGCCCCCATTGGCCCGGTCTTGGATGGAACCTCGACGAGAATCACTTCAAAGTCCTCCGGTGTATGGTCGATGCGTGGAATCGTGTAGTCCATGAGCGAACCCGTCAGCAACTGGCCGGATTCATCGTAGACCATTTGCTCATACAAGGCCCAGCCCAAACCTTGGACCGCACCACCCATGATCTGCCCCTCAACTGTCAGCGGGTTCAACGCCCGACCAACATCCTGCAATACGGCCAGCTTATGCACTGTCACTTCACCCGTGTCTTCATCGACAGATACCTCGGCCAACTGAATGCAGAAAGC
>JBCCFC010000784.1:0-6600 GCA_039029935.1 Chloroflexota bacterium | reverse complement strand
GATAATCTCAACACTCACACCTATGAGGCTTTTTATGATTGTTTGCCTGCTGATAAAGCTCGTGCCTTAGTTGAATGCTTTGAGTTTTACTATACACCCAAATCAGCTAGCTGGTTGAATATGATTGAAATTGAGTTTTCTGCCGTTGCTGGTCTTTGTTTAAATCGCCGTATTGATAACATTGACACTCTTACAACTGAGGTCCTCTCTTTCTTTCGTCAACGCTCTGAGCAGCAAGTCAAAATCAACTGGCAGTTTTCCATCGAACGGGCACGTTCCAAATTGAATTCTCATTATCAAAACCTCCATCCTGATAACGACAAATTTCACGACAAAAACACCGAAAAACTTAGTTGACGGGGTATTAGCCTAAAAATAGATTAATGCATGGGACGCACAACCCGAAGTCTATCCGTTGGGGATGCTGCATCTTGGAACGAATAGCCATTAATGGGGTCGCTACCATAGGCATTGTAGTTGGGCAGCGGCTGAATCAAACGCTGAAAGGGAAGGTCTACAGGCGAATTGATAGGTGTCTTATTGGGCATAAACTTCTCACGGAACGCTTCCATAAAGCCTTCGCGATTTGGCTCTTGTGCATACACGGCATAATCGTAGGCTTCATCCAGGCAGTTGGGGCATTCCTCAATGATGTCGGTCTGCGTGTCAACAGCACGTGACTCTCCACAACATGGACAAGCAACACCTGAAACCATCGGCTCTTCTTCTTGTGGAAGGTCTGGTCGGTAGACATGTTGCACATCAGCAGCAGGAATAACCCCTCTCGTTGAACTTGTCTGTGATGACTTAATAATCGAGCCACCACTGTCCACACCCTGCGCCATGCCCATGTCCAGCAGATGCTGGTTCAGGCTGTATTCCTCACCGTTTTCATCTGTCAGGAAAATTTCAGCCAGCAAGCGACCATACTTACCTGTGCTGTCGTCACCACGCTTATCCAAAATCGTGCGGATGATGACATATTTACCCAGAATCAACTCACGTACATAGTCACGAACAATGCGACCCGCCTCTTTTTCTGCACCACGCACCTCTGGCGTATTGAGTCCCCAAAAGCGGAGTTTCTCGTTTTGACGCCATGTATTCAGACCCAAGTCCAAATCGACCGTTGCGGTATCGCCGTCATAAACATCCTTCACAAAAGCGACATAATGATATAGTTTTGATTGGCGTTTTAGTTCGATGCGTTCCATTGTGTGCTCTCCTATTGACTACATTCTCAAAGAACAACTATCAGGTTAAAAACTGTTTCTGGTTTCTGTGTTTAGCAAAAATTAATGTACTTACAGGATACCGTATGCAGTCAAAGTTGTCTATGGACTTTTGTCATAGGAGGGCATTGCACTTATGGCCGATTTTTATGGTATTAGGAATCAGTCTATCTGCCTATCATCACTGACCTACTGACCTACGGAGCTACTGACACACCCAACGCTGCTAACTCTGCGGGCAAATCTGTCTGCGGTGTAAAGTGGATGGCGTGAAGCCCTACCGCCCTTGCACCGTCAATATTTCGTGGCGCATCGTCGATAAAGACCGCTTCTTCTGGCTGGCAACCGAGCCGCTCTAGGGTGCGCAGAAAAATCTGCGCGTCAGGTTTCATGATTCGTTCATAGGCGGACCCGACAATGAGGTCAAAGGCGTCGGCCATCGGATAGAGTTCGGTAACATCACGGAGCAGGGTGTCGCGTGCGTTGCTGATGATGGCCGTCTGATAGCGGGTGTGCAGTTTGTGGATGTAGGTGATTATGTTGGTGTCGAGTTGGTCGCCTGCCACAAATTCACGTTGAAAGAGGGCAAGGTCGGCATCACTTAGTTGCAGATGTCTCTGAATCCAACCCCATAACTCTGCTTCGGTGATTTCCCCCATCTGCGCCTTGGTCCCCATCTCACCATTATAGAATAGTTCATCGGCTTGTCCTCGTGCTAGTTCCAACCGATCCTCTAAGCTATGACGGGGCGTCCAATCTTCTGTACGGATGAGGACACCGCCAACATCAAAGATGATTGCTTTGATCATGGTGTACTACTTTACAAATAAATTAGTTGATTATATTGCACGGAACATTCATATGCGAATCAAAATTTAAACATTTGTTAGGGCAATGGTGTTTAAATGAGAAGTTGGTCAAGAACAGAGCGGAGCGGAGATATACGAGACTCATCTCCGCGGAAAGCAATGTCAAGGACCCAATGAAAAGAATTCTCAACGTGCCATTGAGTAAGTAAACCCAATTAAGTTTTTAGAAATAAGCGGGACCCAGAGGGTACCCCGGCACTCTCTAGTGCCAGTGGTCGCATTAGAGAATGCCTACTCCGCTATTTCTAATTTCTTTTTTGGGTTTACTTATAGCGAATGGTTGATTGGGACTCGAATATCCTGAGGTGAGGATATCCTACGTCCAATTCTCCAACGTATTCTTCACCGCCGCACAGAACGCATCCGCCGTCGCCCCATCCAACACACGATGGTCATAGCTAAAGCCAAGCGTGGTCATGGGCAGGAAGGCCAAGTAGTCACCGCGATTGGCCTCCAATGGATGCCCTTGGCTGACCACAACAGGGCGCTTCTCAATGGCCCCAACACCCAGGATACCCACCTGTGGCTGGACGATGATGGGTGTTTGGAAGGTGCTGCCCGATGTGCCATAGTTGCTCAGGGTGAATGTTCCGCCCTGAATTTCACTGGCTCCAAGCTTGCCATCTCGTGCTTTGACTGCCAAGTCATTGACCGCACGAGCGACACCCAGCAGATTGAGATCACCTGCATTCTTGATAACAGGCACAATCAGCCCACCCATACCATTGCTGTCCATCGGAATCGCCGTTGCCATACCGATGTTGTAATAGCGTTTGATGACCACGCCTTCATCGGTCCACATGGCGTTGGCGGCAGGAACCGCTTTCAACCCAGCGATAATGGCGGGGATGAAGTAGGCAGTCACCGTTAGACGCACACCCTGTTTGGCGAATTCACCCTTATTGGCATTGCGATGTGCCAGCACTGCTGACATATCCACATCCCACATGGTGGTGACATGCGGACTGGTGAATGCGCTGTTGGCAGTGTTCTTGGCAACCAGTTGACGCATCCGTGTATGCTTAATCAACTCTTCGCCCGCACCGACTTGTGCTGGAGCAGGTGATGCTGGCACAGGTTTGGCCGCTGGTTGCGCAGCAGGTTGTGTTGATGCAGCAGGTTGTACAGGTGCAGATGGCTGTGCTGGTGCAGCAGGTTCGGCTGGTACACCGGCCAATGGCACATCGGATGGTGGTGCAAAGCGTGGTTCAACCACAACTGTCTCACCGCTATCACGGCTGGCAACCGCACTCAACACATCATACTTAGTCAGCGTACTCAGCGGACGACCGTTGGCGACTTCATCCAAGCTGATGTTGTTTTCTGCCGCAATGCGACGTACAATCATCAACGGTACGTCAGCCAAATCACCAGGCAATGCCTCACCTACTTGGCTACCACTGGACGCAGCAAGGACATCATCTTTCATAATTTGTCCACCGGGACCCGTCCCTGTAACACCGCTTAGTGAGACATTTTTGTCCGCAGCAACACGCTTGGCAACAGGTGATGCTTTCACATCGTCGCTATTTGCATCACTCGCAACAGGTGCAGCCGCTTGCGTTGGTTCAGATGCGGGTGCTGCTGGTTCAGGTGTAGCGGCACTCGGCGCAGCACTGGCCTCAGCGACACGCTCACCCGCTTCTCCAATAACAGCGATGACAGCATCAATATCGGCCAACTCACCTTCGCCAAAGTTTTGCTTGAGTAGTGTTCCGCTCACCGGTGAGGGAACTTCTGTATCAACTTTATCGGTAGCAACTTCAAGCAAAATATCGCCTTCATTGACGGTATCGCCCGCATTAAATCGCCACGCATTAATGGTTACATCTTCAATACCTTCACCCATATCGGGCAGTCGTACTTCCGTAGCCATAGATTTTCCTTCGTTATATTGCTAGTAGCAGTGGGTTGGTATTCGGTAGGTCGGTAGGTCGGTAGGTCGGTAGGTCGGTAGGTCAGCGGTCTGAGACTGACACACTGATTACCGAATACTGACGTACTGATTACTGACGCACTGATTACTGAGCCACTGAGACATATTGTTTAATAAACAGGCACACGCATCATTTCAACAACGGCGGCTTTCATATTCTTCTTCCAAGGCAGCACTTCCTTCTCCAGCACGTCTGAGACAGGAATGGAGACAGGCGCCATACCCAAGCGACGGGCTGGTGTGCGCAGGAGATGCGGAGCCTCCTCATAGATGCGTGCGACAATCTCCGCACCAATGCCACAGTTGGACTGCGACTCATGCACTGCCAGCAAGCGTCCCGTCTTTTCAACCGATGCCAGAACCGTTTCCATGTCCAGCGGCACAATGCTACGTAGGTCTACTACCTCAACATCAATGCCATGCTCGTTGGCAAGTTCTTCCGCTGCTTCCAATGCTTGGAGTAGACAGTAGCTGAACGTCACCAAAGTCAGGTCACTGCCTTCGCGCTTCACATCCGCCTTACCAATCGGTACAGACACATCCTCATCCAAATCAGGCACATCACCACGTGTGAAGTAGAGCATCTTGTGTTCGAGGAAGAGAACCGGGTTGTCATCACGGATGGCCGAAATCAACAGACCCTTGGCATCGGCTGGCACAGAAGGGGCAACCACTTTGATGCCAGGGAACTGTGCAAAGGTACTCTCAACACTTTGGCTGTGTTGTGAGCCATAACCCTTGCCACCGCCATGCTGACCGCGAATCACCATCGGCACATTGACCAAACCACCCGTCATGTAGTGCATTTTTGCACCCTGGTTGAAGATTTGATCGGCACAGACCATGAAAAAGTCCATGTACATCAACTCAATAATGGGACGCATCCCCACCATCGCTGCGCCGATGGACATGCCCATAAAGCCTTGCTCGCTGATGGGTGTATCAATCACACGGCCTTCACCAAATTCGTCCAGAATGTTGCGGGTCACGCGGAACAGCCCACCATAGTGACCAATATCTTCACCGATGAGAAAGACCCGTTCATCGCGACGCATCTCTTCGCGCATGGCTTCATTTACTGCTTGAATATATGTCGTTTTTCGCATATTTTCTCTTCATTCCTATGGTCATTCCTGCGAAAGCAGGAATGACTATCGAATAGCTATTTTCTTTTATAGTGTGTACACATCTGTGTACGCTTCTACCAAGTCCGGCCATGCACTCTCTTGTGCGTATTCAACAGCCTCGGTCACTTCTGCCTCGACGGAACTGTGAATGGACTCTAAGGATTCCTCAATGTCATCCGTACTATTATCTTGCGGCTCTGAGCGCAGAATGTGATCGCGCAGGACAACCAATGGGCCACGCTTGCGATGCTCATCAATTTCCTCTTTGGTGCGATAGGTTTCCAAGTCACCCGCCATGTGACCCGCAAAGCGATAGGTGACACCCTCGATATAGACGGGGCCTTCGCCTGCTCGACACAGTTCAGCAGCTTTGCTCACGCCCTGATAGACGGCTTCGGCATCATTGCCATCGATCTGCATACTTTCCATTCCATAGGCGTGGACAAATTTATAAAGATGCTCAACCGAAGAGGTGCGCCAAATCGGCGTCATTTCTGAGTAGCGATTGTTCTCGCAGTAGAAGATCACAGGCAGATTCCACTTTTGCGCCATGTTAAAGGTTTCGTGCATCAACCCTTGGTACATGGCCCCATCGCCAAAAAAGGTGATGGCGACACGGCCATCGCCCCGCATTTTGGAGGCCAGTGCCATCCCTGCTGCATGGGGAACCTGTGCGCCTACAATCCCATTGCCCCCCATCAATCCCTTTTCAGGTGCAATAAAGTGCATGGAACCGCCCTTGCCCTTGGCAAATCCATCCGATTTACCCAAAACCTCGGCAATGGCTTCTCTGGCACCCATACCCCGCGCCAAGGAGTGGTGATGTCCACGATAGGTACAAGTGAGATAGTCGTCTGGGCGCAGTGCCAACGCTGTGCCAATTGCATTTGCCTCATGACCGATTGCCGTGTGCATCGCTCCACCAATTTTGCCCGATTCTGCCAATGAAAGTAGGGACTCTTCCACCCGCCGAATCAACAACATGGACCGATACATGGGCAATAACTGATCAAGCGTAAGTATCCCCGAATCAAACTGCGTTGCCGCTTGCGAGGACAGGATGCTGGCTTGAGTTGAGGTCGTTGCCATAAAATTCTTTCCTTACTAAGTATTGTAAATAAGTTTTTCCAAAAAATAATTGTATATTGAATGACTATGTGAATAATCAATTTGACTAGCGATTCTTCCGACAAATAATTATGGGTGAATCTATCAAAATACACATACATACACGATGAACCCATTGGATATATGCGTATATATGTTGTCGTTTTACGGAGGTTGATTTTTTGAATAGCCTTGATTATGGTTCAATAACACCCAATTTTATAACACATGAACCCGTCTATAGTTACACCTTAGAGGATTCGTGTAAATAATTCTGTGGTATTGCAAACATAGCGCGTTTGACATTATAACATAACAAAGGTTAATGG
>JBCCFC010000783.1:0-6601 GCA_039029935.1 Chloroflexota bacterium | reverse complement strand
GACACATACCGTCACTGGCAACAACCCGGCCACGATTGGCAGGCACTCGATGGCCCCTACTATCCAAAACCGACGCCCGAAGAGGTGGAAAAAACACTTGAGGCTATCGTAGCGCGTATCAAGGCGGAGAACTGGCCGGAGATACGCACACGCTTGATTATTGCCGACCGAGAGTCGGATACACTCCTTGGCATGGTCTCCCGCTATTGGATCAGCGAGGAGACGCACTGGCCTGCTCTTGGCATCACCATCTTTGACCCAGACTATTGGGGCAAGGGCATTGGCTATGAGGCACTGGGCCTGTGGATGGACTACTTGTTTGCCCAATATCCAGAGTGGGTGCGCTTGGACCTACGCACGTGGTCGGGCAATCATGGCATGATCCGGCTGGCGCAGAAACTTGGCTATCGTGAAGAGGCGCGTTTCAGGAAGGCGCGTATTGTCAATGGCGAGCATTATGATGGCTTGGGCTTTGGGATTCTGCGCGAGGAATGGCAGTCGCAATTTGGGGATGGGTTTATGGGTAGAATGTAGTATGCCAAGGGACCTCCGGAAGGTGTTCAATTTCCCAAAAAATTGGACACCTTCCGGAGGTCCCTTGGCATACTACTCCGTCGAGCTAAATGCCTGTCGGCACGTCGGTGAACGGAATCCCTTTATCGACGCGTGGTTCACGTGGCAGACCCAGCACACGCTCGGCAATGATGTTCAACATGATTTCATCCGTGCCACCAGCGATGCGAATACCAGGGCGCGACATATAGTCATATTGGAAGATATTATCCTCGGCTTCGCTCCATGCAATGCCCTGTTGTTCAAGCAGGTCAATCGCAAATGCGGCCATATCCTGCGCTTTGCGCGCCCCCACTAACTTGCCAACCGACCCCTCCGGGCCGGGCTGCTTGCCCTGCGATAAGGCGGTCAGTGAACGATAACTGGTATACTTGAGCCCCGCTTCTTCAACATACCATGACGCCAGTTTTGCACGGACTGCACCATCTTCAATCGCAGGTTTGCCGTTGATGGTGACACGTTTCGCCAGTGCTTTGACTGAGTTGAAATCGCTGCCACCACCGCCGCCAAAGATGCTGGCGCGCTCGTTCATCAACGTAGTGAGGGCCACTCGCCAGCCATCACCAACACCACCGAGTCGCTGGCTGTCAGGAATGCGCACATCAGTGAAAAAGACTTCATTAAAGTCAGAGTCGCCTGAAATTTGTTTGATTGGTCGAATTTCGATACCTGGACTTTTCATATCCACGTAGAAATAGGTCAACCCAGAATGCTTGGGCAGACGAGGATTTGTGCGCGTGACCAAAATGCCCCAATCCGAATAATGTGCACCCGATGTCCACACCTTTTGCCCATTGACAATCCACTCACCATCATCCGGATTCACTTGCTCGGCCCTCGTTTCGAGTGCGGCGAGGTCAGACCCGGCAGCAGGTTCACTAAAAAGCTGACACCAGATTTCTTCACCGCTGGCAAGGGTGGGCAGAAATCGTTCTTTATCATTGTCCTTGCCCCACATCATGATAGTTGGCGCGGCCATGCCTTGCCCGATGACAAAGCGACCGATGCCGGGCGCATTGACCCTAGCCTCCTCCTGATTGAGGATGGTCTGCTCGATATGTGTCGCCCCACGACCACCATATTCTTCCGGCCATGTGATGCACGCCCAGCCCGCATCGGCCTTGCGTTTTTGCCAAAACTGCGCCTGTTGCACGTCACTCAACCCCGCCAACTCTTCCTCAGTCGGGACATTGGCTTCCATCCACGTCCGTGCTTCCGCTCTGAACACCGCTTCTTGTTTTGTATCTTCAAAATTCATCGTTATCTCCTTTTATAGCTGGTCAGCATTTCAGCATTTCAGCATTTCAGGCCGACTAGCTGACTAGCTGACTAGCTGACTAGCTGACTAGCTGACCACCTGACTAGCTGACCACCTGACTAGCTGACTAGCTGACTAGCTGACCACCTCTGACGCCGTAATCAGCTTATCCTGCCAAATACGCTCACTGCCAATCGCCACACCCAACACCTTAGAGCGACGATAGAAGAACTGACAATCGACTTCCCAGGTAAAGCCCATGCCCCCATGTGTCTGAATGTTCTCCTTTGAAGCATAGTAATAGGCTTGTGTACTGCCGACCCTTGCAGTGGCAGCGGCCAACGGAAGCTCAGGTGCGCTGCTGTCCAAGGCCCACGCCCCAAAATAAGCATTGGAGCGTGCTAATGTATTCTTGACATACATCTCGGCCAGTTTGTGCTTGATGGCCTGGAAGGAGCCGATAGGACGACCAAAGGCATAGCGTTCCTTGGAATAACTTTTTGCCATGTCGAGACAGGTTTCTGCGCCCCCCAGTTGTTCCCACGCGTATAAAACAGCGGCTCGATCTAAGATTTTTTCGAGCAATGCCCACCCCTCGCCATCTTCGCCAAGCAACTCCGCTGGCGCACCGTCAAAGGTGACATTAGCATGATTGAGACTGGGGTCAATAGTCTTGACCGCTTCACACTGTACCCCACCTTGGTCGAGTGGCACGAGATAGAGCGACGCACTGTGTCCATTTTCACTGTCCCCTTGTTCGCTTTTTGCCGCCACCACCATGAGTTGCGCAATCTCCGCGTCTGGCACAACCGTTTTGCGACCAGATATCTTGCCGTCAGATACAGTTGTGGTCAATGCCGATGCCGTCGATTCACCTGGTCCCTCGGCATAAGCAAATGTCCCAATCACCTCACCCTCTGCCAGCTTGGGCAGCCAATGTTGTTTTTGCTCCTCGCTCCCTGCCAGCAAAATCGCCTCTGTTGCCAGATAGACCGACGAGGCAAAGGGGAGTGGCGCACACACGCGACCCAGTTCTTCAGCAACCAGGACAAGATCAAAGTAGCTCATGCCCACGCCGCCATACGCCTCTGGTATCGTGATGGCCGTCCAGCCGTTCTCAACGATGGTTTGCCAAAGATCGGTTGCATAGAGTGCATCCCCTTCCAGCACATCGCGTACCACCTCTGGAGGACAGTTGTCTTTGAGTAGGGTGCGTGCTGTTTTCTGCACGAAGAATTGATCATCATTGAATTCAAAGTTCATTGGATTTTCCTTTTATGATAGATTAAAAATGTTGCAAATCCGTTTTAATCCGCGACCCTGATTATACCATAGTGTGCTGTCGCTTGTCGTCATTTCATACCGATAGTTGCTTCTCAAATGGGCAGTGAGATCTACTCACTATCCTTGCCTTTCTTACCTGTGTTTGTTACAATAATGAACACCTGTTTTTTGAAAATCATTTGGCACGTATGTGAGGAGTATACAAACAATGAGTCAACCAATCAAACCGCTGGAAGAAATTGCCGAACAATGGTTTGTCAACCGCCAAGAATACCTCGACTATTTCTGGAAATGGGGCAACAATATCCCCGCCCCTGGGGGTAGCAGCGTGGCCTTTGCGGGGCTACGGCGCACAGGCAAAACGGCTATCCTGCACCGTGTCTTTAACCGTTTGTTTAATGAACAAGATCAGGTCCTACCAGTCTTTATCACCTTTGAGCCATATTTGTACCGCCCTGGGATGATTACAACCTATGAGTTTGCTGAACATTATTTTAAGAGTTATTTGCGAAACTATTTTGCTTTTCGCTATCGGCAACCCGAAATGCTCAACGAAACGGTTGAGTTAACACATCTACGGCACTTTGCCAATGAAGCACAAGATAAAATCGCTCTAAAGTCACTTATGGATTACGATATGTTGGTGGAAGATAAAAAAAGTCGTTTTCGCTCAACCAACCTCGCAGCTTGGGTGATCAACGTCCCCAAGGGTAGAGCGGGTGTCAATAATATGCCAACGGCTATGTTTATTGACGAATTCCAGATTCTGGCTGATGTTTATGATCCAGACAATGATCGTGTAATCCCCCTCACCAACTACTACCAGAAACCCGCAGAATCACTGGTTGCACCGATGATGGTCTCTGGTTCATCAGTTTCACTCCTCTTTGGTCGTGCAACCGGAGGAGCGTTATCCGGTCGCTTGGCCTATCAGTTTCTAGACCCATTGGACCCTGGGTTTGCCATGCTGCTGGTGATGCGTCTCTGCCAGCAACTCAACATCTCTGTCGATTGGGTATTTGCCTATGCTATCTGGAAACTCACACACGGCTATCCCTATGCCATAGAATCCATCATGCACAGCGCATCGCCCGCAGCAGAACACTATCCAAGCATCAATGCATTGGATGAGGTTGTGCGTTTTGAGTTGACACATCCGCGCGGGCGGCTCTTCAAACATTATAATGAGGAATTTCATAAATATAGCAAGCTGTTGAATGACGGTTAAACCACAAAAAAGGTGATGTTTTGGGCAACAGAATATCCAGATCAACGGATTCCTGTTCAGGAGGTGGCCGAAAAGATTGGTGTGAAGCCACAAGAGGTCCAGGAATCGTTGCAAAAACTCGAAGAGCTAGATATTGTACAGCGTGTCACATGGAGTGTTTATCATGGCCCCACCGAACCGATGCTTAAGCGATATATTAAATATCAATATCAGTATGAGATTGCAGAACTGACCCAAGAACAAGCGGCCAAAAATATTGAAGCGGAGGTGAACAGCGAACTACGGCGCATGACCAACATCATGGGGCATTTTGCTGAAATTGTCGTCGGTGCTGTCATGAAGGGCTTTGATGGACGCACGTTGGATGGGCCAAGCTATTTTTCTATGCCTCACCCTGTAACCGTTCCCCGTTTCTATAAAATCGAGAACCGCTGGGGTGTGATCGAGGATGGTAGCCCCAAGGAATTGGACTTGATTGGTGAGTATGAACTCTATGACGAAGAGGAAGGGACGTTTACGAGCAAGGCATGGTTTGTACAGGTTAAGTATCGTAAGGATAAAGTGACCAGTACACAAGTGCAGGAGTTTCTCAACCAGATTCATGCTGTCCAAGATGCCAAGGGATACGATGAAGTGACCCCTTGGTATGTCTCCAGAGCAGGCTATTTTGAGCCAGCCAAGGACATGCTGGAGGAAGAGGAGATTTATTATACGGATTTGCCCCAATTTAATGACTTGGCTGATGCTTTTGGGTTCTTAGGCTTTCCCGATAAGGTACGATAAAATGAGACACGTGTGAATAGTGTAGCCAGACCTTTGGGGGTGACAGCTATGTGCTGTGGAAGCCATTATTTTTCTTTGTCACCTCTCAAAGGTCTTTATAAATTTTATTGAAGGAGAGACCAATGGAACTACAATCATCAAACGAAACACCAGGCATGGCGCGCAAAGTGCAAGACGCCATCACCGATTCTCAAAACGATCCCGCCCGTAATGACTGGTTTATCGACCAAGGCTTGGGTCTGTTTATCCACTGGAATATGGATGTGCAGCTTGGCTCAGTCATCAGCCACTCAATGGTGGGCGCATCGCAGGATTATCTGGACCGCTACATCAATGAACTGCCCAAGACCTTCAACCCACATCGGTTTGACCCCGATGAATGGGCGCGGGTGTCCA
The DNA here is from genome assembly GCA_039029935.1 of Chloroflexota bacterium. Lineage (GTDB taxonomy): Bacteria > Chloroflexota > Anaerolineae > Caldilineales > Caldilineaceae. Next base: position 1,079 of record JBCCFC010000783.1, on the reverse strand, counting down.
AGGTCGCCGGCATGAAATATGTCGTTTTTACGACCAAACACCATAGCGGCTTCTGCATGTGGGACACAAAAACCACCGACTTTAACATCATGAATACACCCTTTGGCCGCGATATTGTCAAAGAAGTTGTGGACGCCTATCGTCGCTGGGGGATGGGCATTGGCTTTTACTTCTCGCCCGATGATTTTTGGCTACTCAACAAGCAGGGACATGATGTCAGCCGCGCCCGACCCGCAGCATCGCCATTAAATAATGAAGAACTGATGGCACATAACAAGGCGCAAGTGACCGAGTTGTTGACCAACTATGGGCCGATTGACATGATGTTTTATGATGGTGAAGCAGAGGGGCTGCGTCAACTGACGTGGGAACTCTCGCCTCAGACATTGGTGACACGTGGGGCGATGGCAACACCGGAGCAGCAGATTCCCGATAGCCCCATGCCTGGGCCGTGGGAATCCAACTTTACCTTGGGCACACAGTGGGCCTATAAGCCAACCAACGAGGACTACAAGTCCGGCTCAAGGCTGATTGAAATGGTCATTGAGACACGGGCCAAAGGGGGGAATCTGCTCTTAAATGTGGGACCCAAAGCCGATGGTGAGCTACCCATTCAGCAGACTGACCGGATGCAAGAATTGGCCCTCTGGCTCTTTGCCAACCACGAGGCCGTCTACAACATCGAGCCTTGGCCCGTGATTCGTGAAACATTGACGTTGGATCATGATGTGTGGTATACGCAGGCAAAAGAGAGCGGCGGCGAGACAAACACTGTGTATGCAATGGTGGTCGGCACACCTTGGCCCAAAGGCGAGCGCAAAGTGATTACGTTGACAGAGGTGCAGGCGACTCCGCAGACGGAAGTGGAAATTCTGGGGCAGTCTGGCAACGTACTTGAGTACAAGACGACGGTCAATCCCAAGGCCAGTTGGACTCAAGATGAGGCGGGACTTCATATTTCAGCGATGCGGGCGCAACGGCTTTACAACGACAGCCGCTGGCCCAATCCGGTAGTGATTCGGATTACAAACGCAAAACGACCTGAATAAATATTTTAGATTGGTCCAAAAGATTGAGGG
>JBCCFC010000782.1:0-6617 GCA_039029935.1 Chloroflexota bacterium | reverse complement strand
TCTCCTCTGGGCTTCTTTCGATATCCTACCTGCAAAATTAACATAAAACGGTGCTGAGTACAAGTAAGGTGGCTTGCGCTATCTGTGGTCCGACCACGGCCCCATCACCCACTGACTACCGACCTACTGACAACCCGTAAACCGCAGGCTCAGTCGTCACAGGGGCAAGACCACTGATAGTCAACACGACCGTTTGATTTTTACTCAGAAACCCATCGTCATCATCTATGAGATAGTCTGATATGCGAAACTGGGCTGCGCCTAAATCATCCACCACAATGCGCTCAACCGACTGTAAACGTTTGTCATCCAGATAGATTGCTTGAACAAGCCACCGCTGCGTAAGCTGGTTATCGGTTAACAGCCACCCCTCGCTGACCCATCCATCTAAATTGGTTGCAGCGTCTATCTCTGTGTCAGACTCAAATGTTGTGCTATAGCCAATTGCAGGGATGCTGATATCATCCACCAGCCAACCACTGCTATTGACGGCGTCATCGGTGACATATTCAAAGCGAATCCACACCTCTTCGCCACGATATGCCCCCAGGTCAAATGACTCAATCACCCACTGTGATGTTTCATCCTCATCAACCACACCGCTTTTGCCTGTATAAGCATGACCAAAGCTGTTCCCACTGGGGTTATCTGTCGTTGTGTGCGGTCCTGGTAGAATCTGCCAGTTCTCGCCGTCAACGCTGGCGGTGACATAGCCATAGTCATAATCTTCTTCAATGTTCCACCACATGGCGACATCCATCCACACAGGTTCATCACTTTGTTCAAGGTCACGCAAATCAAATTTTCTGGTCAAACGGCTGTCAGAAGAGTCAGTACGGTTGCCCCACCATGCCGTTTTGCCGCTATAAGGCTGTGCATCCACCAACTGCGTGGTTGTTTGGCCGTTAAAAATGATGTGCGCATCCCAAGGGAGGTTACGCGAATTCTCCAACAGGATATAGTCAGTGGCGTAGTTACCAACGGTGGTGGTGACGGCGAAACGACCAGCATCAGGAATATCGCTGGAAGAGGCAACATCAATGCGTTGATCAAAGACGGGTGGTGCTTGCTCAAACTTGCGATAGCCATAAACGCCATCCAATCCCAACGCGTTGACATCATCTACATAATTGGCAACCAACCAATCGCCAAACACATCATCAAAACGCTGTTCAAGCCCCGCACCTTCCAATACCGCATTGATGCCGTCAATGCCATTGGCCGGATTGGCGACCAGTGAGCGTGTCATTTCGGGGCCAAAGCGTTGGGCAAAATAGGCGATGAAAAGATAAGAGCTGCCATAATGTTCGCTGTTGTTGCCGGGGTCCTCACCCCATGTGTTGAGTTGCGTGTCTGGCGTGGCTGCAAAGGAACTGGCAAAGATGGTGTCGGGGTCATACTCGGCGACTTCCTGTGCAAATTCGCTCAACCCCTCGTTGATCCACGTTTCCTCGTTGCGGTCGTTGATCCAATGCACCATGTGTTGATATTCATGGGCAAGCACAGTTTCATAGTATTCATAGTTCTGCGAAGAATTGAGCCATGAAAGGTTGATGTAGAACATTTCCTTTTCGTTGGAAAATTCATTGGCAAGTCGGCTATATTGGTCCGCACTGCTGTAGTAGCCAGCGACACCGCTGCCCAGCCCTGTTGAATGCAGGATGTGCAGACGCGGGTCGAGGTCAACGCCGGGTATCCATTCGCTGCCAAAAAATTCGCGCTCGGCGGGGTAGCTGACCTCGCTAAAGCGGTTCACCGAGCGAACGATGCGCCCTTTGTCATAGTTATCACCGACGCGCACCCATGCATAGGCAACATCAGTCTTGTGAATCAACTCGGCGGTGAGTTGAAAATTGCTGTTGTCGCGCAAATCATGCGCCCAAAATTCGATGCGGTCGCCGATTTCATACTCCCTCACCTCGTCTACCACAACCTCTGGGATTTCATCCACATCGGGTTTGAGCCGGATAGACAAATCGCGAAGGTCACGGATGGGGACGACGACTTGCGCCAACTGTTCCTGTGTGGTCAGGTTGCGCAGATCACTGGCCGGAATCGACAAACTGTCCATCTCTAACGCTGATGTCCGCTCGCCTGTCACAATGGTTGGCACAACAATATCGGTGGTTGATTGTCCATCAACCGAGGGCGCAGGTGTGGACGTATTACGTGGGCGTTCTGCACGGATGAGTGCATCCTCTGAGGAACAGCCGACAATAAAAATGAACACTGCCATCAGCAATGCCCATAAAAACAAATTTCGTGTGTTATGTAGTAATTTCAAATTTCACCTGTACGAGTTGCAGGGTGTAGGTTGCAAGATTTCACGCGTCCCTTCAAACTTCACCCTTCCTTCTTCAAACTTCATCCTTTAAACTTTACTCTTCTGTGGGTAAGTTATCCGGATCAATACCAAGCGAACGTAGATAGTTGGCAAGCTGCTCATTCCTTTCTCTTTCTTCGGCCAACTGCTCAGATGATTCTGCCAGTCGTTCGGAGGTTTCTGCCCAACCATCCGAGAGTTCATCTCCGTCAGGCAAATAATTACCGTCAGCATCGTAACAGTATACCTCATCCCCTTGCACATCAATCCATACATTTACAGGTGGTAGCCACAACCATCCATCCTCGCTGGGTATCATTTCGACATACCCACCTGATGTCATTTCATAGCCAAATAGTTGGAGAGAAAATGTATCATCGTCATGCTCAATATAGTCGATGATAATATAATATGGGACCTCTCGCCGTTCATACTTCTCAAATTTCTCACCAAAGTCAACATGACGTGTGGACGGAGATGTTACCTCGACGACAAGGCTGGGTGCAGTTCCCTCTTCGGCTACATTAAAAATCCCCCGTTTTCGACGCGTATTCTGAACATTGTGAATGATGGTTACATCTGGACTCAGGTGCTTTTCATCTGGAATATTCCAATCAATCCCAACGTCGCCATAGGAAACAGACCCAGCTTCCTCGGTCCTTCGTCGTCTATCTCCGATATGTCTCCTCAATACATTTTCAACATAGCCTGCAATCCGATTATGGTCGGTGTTCTGCATATACATATCTCCTTCTTGTGGGTGAAGGTAATCCTCTAATGTCAAAGAAACTCGTACCCATTGTTGATTTCCATATTTGTCTGTTTCATAGACATCACGCCAGCCATAAATCGTATCGTCTTCGGGGTCTGGTTTTGTCACAAATTTGATATCACGTCTGTTTTCATTCGTTCCTGCCGAACTATCGACAAAGAAATCAACCATCGGCATACGTGTTTTACGCTGAAGTTGTACAGTCATTTTTCACATTTCCTCTGGGTCTCGTTTCATACCCAATCCGCAAAATAAGTTTGAGTGCAAGATAGCACAAAACGGTGCTGAGAACAAGTAGGGTGGCTTGCGCTATATCTGTTCAATATTCAGTGAATCGTAGCAGTTTGATATATCAAGCCTGTACTAACCCCGATTTATAGAAGAGATATCTTGCGCTAAATAAACGACCCTAAATCGTCTACCTTTATTTAGCCGTCTTATGGTAAAATCACGGAGGTATTTTTTAGGCCAAATCATGACACATTTCTCAAAGGGCAAGGAGCAATATGAATCAACAACAGCCAATCAATCAAAACAACCAAGCACCACAGAATCAGCAAACAACCGAGCCTCTGGACCAAGGGATAAATCAAATTTTTCAGGTTTGCAGGAGGCTGACAAAAACATCCTTTTTTCAAAGTTTTATCCTTGGTATCATTATATTGGCAGGCATTGTTGTTGGTATTGAGACGAATGTTACGATTACACAGAGGTACGGTGCTGTTATCGACATCATAAGCACACTCATTTTGTTGGTGTTTGTGATTGAAGCAATTTTGAAAATTTTGGCAGAAGGGCATCGCCCGTGGAATTACTTCACCGATGCGTGGAATCTTTTTGATTTTAGCATCGTTGTGCTTAGTTTGGCCGAACCATTACTGACGATAGATACATCGTTTATTGCTATTTTGCGCTTGGCCCGTATTTTACGCGTCCTGCGTCTGATTACGGCGATTCCCGACCTACGTCTACTGGTCAGTACACTGCTCCGGAGCGTTTCCTCAATCGCCTATGTCGGTCTTTTTCTACTGTTACTATTTTATATGTTTGGCACAATGGGTGTGTTTTTGTTTAGAGACAATGACCCACGACACTTTAGTGACTTGGGCACATCCATGCTCTCGCTCTATCGGGTTGTGACCTTAGAAGATTGGACCGACATCATGTATATCAATCTATATGGCTGTGATCTCTATGGGTATGATGGGATTGAACATCTCTGTACACAGCCCACACCACAACCGATGATCTCCATTATCTATTTTGTGGTATTTGTCACGTTTGGCACGATGATTATCCTAAATCTGTTTATCGGTGTGATTATGACCAGCATGGATCAAGCCAAGGACGAGAGAGACATGAATGACATCATTGATAGAAAGTTATTGGAATCTATGACGATTCAAGATGACATTCATTTGATTCAAGATCAATTGGAAAAGATATCCATCGAGCTTAATCTAGTCGTTTCCAGAATAGAGAAGGAGACGCTTATCCGAGAGAATGGAAAATGAGTCATGGCATACCACTTCCAAGAAGGGGTGATCGATACAAGTCGTGCCAGAGTGCTTGAGACCCCTTCCTGGAGGATACTCACTACGGATAGGCTAGGCTAAAGAACTGACCATTGCTGAGGCTGACGTTGCTAAAGGTGACGACATTGCCGCTCACGCTTGCACCTGTGGTGGCAGTGGCGTTGCTAAACGTACCATCGGCATCGGTCAAGAGCGCAAAGCCACCAGTGTTGGCAAAGTCAAAGCCCAATGAAGCGACTAGGTCAGTCAAATCAAAGCTAATGTTCACGTTGCCGACATCGCCCGTCTCCTGCACTTTCCACACACGCAGCAATCGTTGGCTATAGCCCCCCGGCACGTCGGTTGAGTTGGTGCTGGTGATGGCGTCGTTGCTGCCCCAGATGAGGAACTCACCATCGGCCATGCCACCACCGACTGTGCCTGTAATGGTGACGAGGCTGTCGCTGTTGACGCTGCGCGAGGCTAGCTGGTTTAATACGCTGCCCGTGTCGATGCCAATACCCGCCACATCATTGAGATAGCCAGTGTTGGTCGCTGTATCCCAGATGGTTGTGCCTGCGCTGTTGAGGTAGTCGGTGTTGCTTAGGGTGATGCCATATTTGAGCGCAAGATAGGACTCGACCTGCTGTCTTTGGGTCGCAGTGAACAGTGCCCCAGAAGTGTTCAACCCATAGACGCTCACCTCGGCAATGTCGCTGTCAAAATATCCCCCACCTGTCCATACACGACCAATTGAGAAATTAATGGCTGAACCACCCGCATCGGATTGGGTAAAGTTCAGTTTTTGGACACCATTGACATAGAGGAAGCTGCCATTGCTCTCACCCTCATCTATCATACTGGTTGCAATATACCATCCACCACGGGTGAGTACATTGCTTGCAATCTCGTGTGTAGTACCATTGCTTATTGCCAAATTGGTATGATTCGTCTGCACATTCAAGAATCTGTCTTGACCACCATCGTCATTGCCCCATATACCTGACGTTGCGGAACCCGTTTCGGAGACCTTGAACACAGCAAAGATCCCAACTTTGTCCATGACGTCGGTGTCGATGTCGAGCAGCGTATCCAAATAGTCATCCGTGCCATCAAAGCGCACCACTGGTCTACCATTGACGCCACCCACAACATAAGTGGGCTGATTGCCTGCGGTTGCTTGGCTGGCGTCCTTGCCATTGCCACTCTGGTCGGCCCATACGCTGACGCTGACACCGCTCTCTGTCACACCTGCATCCGCCTTGAGCCAGAGTTGCAGGTTGTCTGTAACACCTCCCGGTGCCTTTTGGGTCAAGGTAAATACAGCAGGTATGGCAAATGGCGACCCTGCAAAAGCACTGTCAATCGCCTGTACGGTCCATGTGTATGTACCGCCCCCCAATTCAACCGTTGCCGTCAACCCGTGTTGGGCATTGCCCATCGCCGGAATGCGACGATAGCCTGTGCCGATATCGGCCATTGGGCTGACCGTCTGCGAGATGCCATTGCTGTCGGTGATGACGATGTTGTAGGTGAGGCCGTTGGCGGGTGTCTGTGTATCGCTGGCTGCGTTCCAACTGAGTGTGACCGTGTTGGTGACGACACCGGCGGTCAACCCTGTAGGGGCAGTTGGTGGGGTGTTGGCGGTCGCGGTATTGTTGCGATAAATTGTAGCATAAGCGACGGGATCGTCATACCCAGTGAGGAGGATATCAAGATCACCATCCTGATCATAGTCCCCCCATGCGATACTTGAACGATAGACCCCCGTGAGTCCCGCCGAGATGTCCACAAAGACGCCCGCATCATTGCGATACACTTTGGAGAGATAGGTGCTACCATCATTACCCGTTATGAGAATATCGAGATCGCCATCATTGTCGTAGTCCCCCCATGCCACACTTGAACGATAGACCCCCGTGAGTCCCGCCGAGATGTCCACAAAGACGCCCGCATCATTGCGATACACTTTGGAGAGATAGGTGCTACCATCATTACCCGTTATGAG
>JBCCFC010000781.1:0-6618 GCA_039029935.1 Chloroflexota bacterium | reverse complement strand
ATCAGTATTTGGTAGGTCAGTCTACAGTTACCGAATACTGATTACTGACCTACCGACCTATCTATCGTTGAACAAGACTATGAGTACAAGAAAGGATTTTATGACCCAGAAGATGGATACACCAACATTTGCACCGTTTGCAGAGAAGATGAAGACCGAGGGCTTGCCTGAACTCGTGATTGAGGTGTTTCAATACTATTATAATCAACTGGTTGCTGGCGAGACGGGGTTCATCTCTAGCACCGAAGCCCAACCTGTCACATCATTGCCAGATGCCGCACAGTTTGACAATCACTATATGGCTGTTGGTCGTGAAGCCTTGAACCGTGCAGTCGTGCTCAAGCTCAACGGTGGGCTGGGTACAGGCATGGGCATCTCTGGTCCCAAGTCGCTGATCACGGTCAAAGAGGACCTTAGCTTTCTTGATATCATCATCAAGCAAATTCAATATCTGCGCACCCAATACCATGCGCGTCTTCCCCTTGTTCTCATGAACAGCTTCAATACACAAGAGGCAACGCTGGCAAAATTGGTTGAAATTGACGACTTTGCCCAAGATATCCCCTATGACTTTTTACAACACAAAGAACCCAAGGTAGACGCAAACTCTCTTCACCCAATTTCATGGCCGCATGACCCTGAAAAAGAATGGTGTCCACCCGGACATGGGGACATCTATCCGGCGTTGATCACCAGCGGGATTCTCCAACAATTGCTCGATGCTGGCTATGAATATGTCTTTGTGAGCAATGCGGATAATTTGGGGGCAACGCTGAATTTAGCCATTTTGGGCTATGTTGCCGAGGAAGCCAGCCTGGGACGATTGCCCTTTTTGATGGAGGTGGCCGACCGCACCCCTGCCGACAAAAAAGGGGGGCATCTGGCACAGCGTAGCGATGGTCAACTAATTTTGCGTGAAATTGCGCAATGTCCACCCGATGAAATCGACTGCTTCCAGAATATCGCCCACTATCGCTACTTTAACACCAACAATCTCTGGCTCCATCTGCCCACGCTGCAAAACGTGCTAGTCGAACGTCATGGCGTTTTGGGGCTACCACTCATTCGTAATACCAAAACTGTAGACCCAACCGACCCTGATTCCCCCAAAGTCTATCAACTGGAAACCGCAATGGGGTCAGCCATCGGCATCTTTGGCGGCGCACAGGCTATCCGTGTCCCACGTGACCGTTTTGTTCCCGTCAAACGTAACAACGATCTCCTGCTGCTCTGGTCCGATGTCTATCAACTGACCGATGACGGGCATCTCATTGTCAACCCCGAACGCACCTTGCCGCTGCCACAAATCGATCTAGACACACGCTACTATGGCCGTATTGACGACCTTCGTACACGTTTCCCACATGGTGCGCCATCACTGCTCAACTGCACATCGCTGACCGTGAGAGGAGATGTATGTTTTGGCGATGGTGTAACATTGGTGGGGGAGCAGGTGTTTGTGCAGGAGGAGGAGGAACAGTTGAAAGTTGAAAGTTGAAAGTTGAAAGTTGAAAGTGAAGAGTGGAGAGTGGAGAGTGATGAGTGAAGAGTGAAGAGTGAACAGTGATGATTGAACAGTGATGATTGAACAGTGGAGAGTTAGATGATATCGTTTGTTTGAAGGTAACTCGATTCTTTGTCTTGTCCATCATTAATCATTCAACAATTCACCAATTCAACAATTCACAAATTAATCTCGGTCTTCTAATTACCGTGCGACCACTGGCAGAAAAACGCTATGGTCATCATCCCCAGTGGGGTCTGTATCTAACGCAGGTGTGCCTACATCGGAATTCTCATCATCAGGCTCTGTGACGGGAGGCGTCTCAGGCTCTGTTTCAACAAGCGGCAACTGTTGTGGGCACGTGAAACTGGCCGCGCGGTTACTGTAGGGTGAAAAGGTTGAATCAAGAAAAGCGACGGCTGTGTAATAGCGTTCTTCCTCATCACACAAAAGTCCGCTATCTTGATGGCTTGTCACACCTGCATCCACTTGAGCGATCATGCGCCAGGCATCCTGCTCAGGCTCATAGCGCATGACCGCAAATCCATCTTCATTTGGGCTGTTGTCTTGCCATGAGATTTCGATGGTCCCTGTTGTGATCATTGTAGCTGAAACCATTGTTGGACCTGCCAATTCAATGCTTGGTGACTTTGCTTCTTGATACGCAGTTGGCGCCGAGACAATGCTGCCCTTGAATGCTTGCAACACGTAGTAATAGGTCTGATTTGGCTCTAAATCAATCGAATCAACATAGGAAATGGCTGTTGAACCCGCCTGCGCAATTTCAATCCACTGTTCGCTCTCTGTATCCCAACGGCCGATGCGTGTGCCATCTTGATCTTGGTTGGCGTTGATCCAGCGTAGCGAAATCCCATTGTTGCCCGTGGTAGCAACAAAGTTTGTCGGTGCGCTCATGTTGGGACATGACGGTGTTATCTGTGCAAGATTACTATAACCACTCTCACTGCTCTGGTTAAAGGCTGTGACGCGGTAGAGATATTTCTGGTTACATTGCAGACCTGTGTTTTCACTATCTGCATACCTTGTCGTATCAGCAGGCAAATTTGCCAACAACAACCATTGCCCTGCCCCACCCTGATTTTGATCTGGGCTGTCCAAATAGCGATAAACACGGAATCCAATATCATCCTCGCTGTTATCTTGCCAGCGTAAATCCACACCGAGGTCTGCACCATCGTCGGACACTTGAACCCGCAAGTCGGTTGGTGTGTTTGGGACCACGACCAGCTCATCATCTTCCTGCCCCTGTGCAGGTGGATTTGTCTCTGTGTCCAAGGTCGAGCCTTCATAAATGACGTAGGCAGGGGCAAAACCGATATTTGACGTGCCATATTTGATGCGCATGTACCCCTCTTCACCCCATAGCGTACTCCACGAATTGCGCATAATCCACGCCCCATCCGCATCATCCCAGCCCACAAGCACGGCGGCATGGTTGGTTCCGTTGAGCGACTGGCTACAGTTTTCAGCCTCGTTTGTGTCAAAGACACCACCGCTATAGGCTATCGCTGCACGGCCAATGCAGAGTGAGGTAATGACCGGACCATAGTCGATAATGGCGCGTTTAATGTCATCAGTATAGCCAAATGAGAAGGGGGCAGATGGGTCGAGATAGGACCATGCTGTCAGGGTTTCGTGATGAACCAACCCTTCACGACAGACAGCATCTTGGTTTTGATAGGGGAAATCCGCTTCCCACACCGTCCCTGGCCCCGTGCCAAAGGGGACCGATAGACGATTCGTATAGTAGTCAAAGGCATACCAGCCCCCATGACAGCCCCAGATAACAGGGAAATCTTCATTACCGTCGTTACAAGAGAGCAGATGTTGCTCCGACAGGTCACGGTCTGCACCATCTTTGTATTTGATGACATCCTCCATCACGCTGGCGGTGGTGAATGCCCAACAACTGCCACACAAACTTTGATATTTCACCGGACTGCAATAGTTGTTGCCATCGGGATGGTTACACCAGCTAAACTCGGCTGGCAGGTCGCTTGTATTTTGGGAGATGTTGGCCTGTCCAGCAATGCTCCCTTGACCAATGTTCCCCGTCCCAATGCTCCCCCCACCGATAATTGTCGGCGATTGTGTGGGAGGTGTGCTATCATCGGATGGAGCAAGACTGGGTGTTTGCACCTGTTCAAATGTACCAATGGTGGTGACATGAAGCATGTAGGTATCCACGATCTCGCCAAACATGTTGCGATACTCAAAGAGCAGCGTCTGTTCACCTGCAGCAATGGGATCGATACGATGCACTTCGGTTGTGATGTCGCCAATAGAAAGATCAGCCTGTAGGTCTGTCGCTGTTGTCTGTTCATAGGTAGGACGATCTTGGGGACGCAGAATGGGTTCCTGCCCGCTTGAGGGCGCAAGATACCACAGAAAGCCAGTGGATGGGATGACAGGCAGACGGATGGCTAAATATTGTCCTGTAAATAGGGTGACGCGCTCACCATTGGTGGATAGGTCTGCACAAATCTCAACCGTTGTGATGGTGGATGGACACCCCACTGGTGGTGACGTTTTAACCAACATGACTGGGCTATAGTCACTCCACTGTGCGGTGGGTTGCTGTGCGCTGGCGGGGGTATAGCTACGCACACGAATTTGATAGCCCGTGTCCGCCAACAACCTCGTAACAGTGTATGTGTCCGTCTGCAAATCCGGTGTGCGGCCATGCACTACAAAGTCACTGTTTTGTTGTTGAAGCCTGTTGCGTAATGTGCCCAATTGATTAAACGGGCTGCCCTCAAACAGTGCATAGCTGACTTCATAATACCCAGATTCGGCCAAGTTTTCAGTTGGATAGGTAATTGGGACCCATCTCAAGACAACGGCATCACTGTCTGCTGCCGCCGTCTGTATCTTACTAGGCGCAACCACCTGTGTCTGGGTCCAATCCGCATCCTTTGCGCTGAGGAAGGAAATAAGTGGCAAGTTCTCTTGTGTATCAAGCAGTTTAAGCTGATTATAGCCAAGGTCCAATGTTTGCAGATTAATCAAAGTCATCAGCGAGGAAGGGATTTCGCCGTGTAGACTGTTGCCTGCAAGGTCGAGTGTCCGTAACTGACTAAATTTGCTCAACGCGTCTGGCAGGACGCCTTGCAGATTATTCTGCCCCAAGTTCAACGAAACGACACGCCCATTGAGACAGTCAACCCCATACCACGAACAGGGGGTGTTGACATCTAGCCATCCATCTTGCACGGTCCACAACGCCCCCACTGTTTCATCATACAAATCCACCAAGGCAAGACACTCGCTCGATGGAATTTCTGTGACATGTTCACAGCCAAAGGATAAGACAACGGTCGCTGTATGAGTCGCAGTCGCGGTTGGCGCACTGGTCGGCAATGCGGTCGGTGTATCAGTGGCAGTTGCCGTCAGTGTTGCTGTGGGTGTTGCTGTCAACAATATCATGGGTGTTACAGTCGGTGACGGTGTTGCTGTTGGGGAAGGCGTAGAGGGGGGTGTAGAGGAGGGTGTAGAGGTATCCGTCGGTGTAGCTGTTGGCGCAACGGACGTCTCTGTAGGCGTACTGGTCGGTGTATCGGTTGGCATAGATGTCGGCGTAGATGTCGGCGTGAACGTTACGGTTGGAATAGGTGTCGCTGTTGGCGTAGGTGTTGAGGTTGGTGTTGAGGTTGAAGTTGACGTCGGCGTAGATGTCTGCGTAAGCGTGAATGTCGATGTTGGCGTCTCAGTCGGCGTCTCAGTCGGCGTCTCAGTAGGTGTCTCAGTAGGCGTCTCAGTAGGTGTCTCAGTAGGTGTCTCAGTCGGTGTTGATGTGGAGGTAGACGTGGGTGTAGCAGTAGACGTAGGTGTCGCTGTCGGTGTTGGCGTTGGTGTGAAAGTCGGTGTTGATGTTGGTGTAATAATTTGTGTGGTAGCAGAAATTATGGATGTAAAATCGCTCCAAAGATCGTTTTGCTGTGTCCCTCTGCTATTGGTGTGTGCGGGCGTATAAGTGCGTAGTTGAAAATAATAGGTTGTGCCAGCAGACAGCCCTGTCACAGCATAGGACGATGTTGTTTTATCTGCTGTGGTGTGGAGGACGGCAAAGGGACCGCTTTCAGAGAATGCATGGCTGATCTCATAATAGCCACCATTTTGGGTGTACGCAATGGGTGCCCAACTCAGGTCGATCTCTGTCGTCGATGCTGTTACCGCTTCAAAGTTGCTCGGTGTAATCGTCTGGGTATCGGCCCAATCTGAGTCGCGCGTACTTAAGAAACTTAGCACATTTGTATCACTGGCTTCTAATTTGTTGTAGGCAAGGCTAAGTGTGGTCAAGGTGGTTAAATTTGCCAGTGCGGATGGTATTTCATTGTTGAGTTGATTGTTGTCCAACTTCAATTCTTGGAGGCTGCTCAAGCCATCAACTGTTGATGGAATTTTACCCGATAGCCGATTCTCTGCAATATTTAGGATCGTGAGTGTTGATAAATTTCCCCATTGGGTTGGTATACTACCATTAAACTGGTTCTCATTTAACCACATTGTCTGAATCTGTGCCAAATTGCGGAATGAATTGGGTAAGGCCCCATTGAGTTGGTTGGTGCTGACGTCGAAAACCGTCAGATTTGAAAGTCCCCCCAAAGCAGTAGGTATTGTCCCTGTGAGTTGATTGTCATTGAGTCGCAGTTCGGTGAGTGCCGTCAAGTCACTGAGTGCAGAGGGGATTGAGCCGCTTAAATTGTTGTTCCCCAATGACAGCACTGTCACCTGACTGCTGGCACAAGTCACCCCATACCAGCTACAGGCATCGGTTGTGGCAAACCAATCGGTCTTGGTGGTCCAATTTGCGCCACCCGTCCCCTTATACAAGGCATCCAAGGCATCACATTCACTGCTTGGAATATCGGTAACGCTTGTGCAGTCAACCGCTTGTTGCTCTGCGACCTTGTTTCCCCACATTGCGTGCAGTTGTGCATTGGGGACATCGTTGTGTTGCCTTTGTGCGTGGTTAGCCTTAATGTTATTATTAGAGGGAATGATTGCGTAGAGGCAAACCAAAAGCACAATAACCCAAACCTGTTTGACTGACCCAACTTGTTTGACTGGCTGTCTATCGTTCAGCCCGTGTT
>JBCCFC010000780.1:0-6620 GCA_039029935.1 Chloroflexota bacterium | reverse complement strand
TGCTGTTTGAGTTGTATCGCCATACAATCTGCCATGATGCACACCTGCTCTGCCATTGGTATAAACTTAAGCAACAAGTAGGTCGGTATTCGGTGCTCGGTATTCGGTACTAGAGTACCAACCTACCGACCTACCGACCTACCGAATACCAACATGTTGCTTAAGTTTATACCAATGGCAGAGCAGGTGTGCATCATGGCAGATTGTATGGCGATACAACTCAAACAGCAACTAGAGCCTTATTTTGTTGAGCAGATGATTATCCACAGCTTGAAGACTGCGTATGAGACATTGGTAAACACAGACCTCTTTACCTCGACGATACGCAACCGTGCCTTGACCGCGCTGGACAGAGTCTTTATGACCAATGTCACTGCACAAATTTGGCCGAAGGTCTGCAAACTGATTTTAGCATTATCGCCGCGTATGGAGCAGTCGGGGTTCTGGACTGGTTGGCTGTCCTATCTACAACATGCATGGCAATTGTGCAAAACGTTTTTGGATCGACAAGCTGAGGGGCATATTGGGATTCAACTTGGCATTTTTTATCAACGGCAGGGCAAATTTGAGCAGGCTCGCTTTTGGTATGAAACAAGTTTGGCCTGTGCCAACGCGTCTCATGATAAAGCGACCTGTGTTTTGGTCCTCAACCGGCTTGGGTTGATGGCCGCTGTACAAAGCAAAGCCACTGAAGCGTCTGAGTATGTTGCCCAAGCCTTTGCGTTGATGGCAGGGGATGATTTACAACAGGATGATTCGCAACAGGATGATTCGCAAAGAGAGGAGAGTTTCTTTGTGCTAGGTCGTGTTCAACTCAGTTTGAATCAACCAGAGAAAGCGGCTGAATACTTTCAGATGTCCTTTGAACGCTGTCAGCAGAGTGGGAATACGCACCGGATGGCGAGTCGTTTGAACAGCCTGGGGAATGCATATCAGGCCCAAGACATGCATCTGGTGGCTTTAGAGAAGTATGAAGAAGCCGCCGATCTTTGGATGGTCGTCAATGCACCCATTGAGTTGGCAATCACACATATGAATCTAGGCAACGCCTATCTATTTTTAAATAATTTTCCAAGATCACTCTTGTACTATGAAGAGGCAAAACCAATTTTAGAAAAGGCCATGAATAGTGTGAATCTGGCAAAGCTTTATAACAACCAAGGCTATTGTTATCGTAAGCAGGAAAAATGGGCAGATGCTGAAAAAATGTATCTGGCAAGCCTGACACAATGGGAGCAGATCGAAAGCTGGGTTGATTATGCCAATACACTTGACGGGTTGGGCATGGTCTAT
This sequence comes from Chloroflexota bacterium, assembly GCA_039029935.1. GTDB lineage: Bacteria > Chloroflexota > Anaerolineae > Caldilineales > Caldilineaceae. The sequence goes on along the minus strand of JBCCFC010000780.1, from coordinate 5,327 downwards.
TATCACCAAGCTGACTTTGATAACGCCATTGCCATATTTCAAAAAGCACTGTCGATTTTGTCCCAGCACACCGAGAAACAAGTCAGTGCGCATCTTGCCGAAGAGATTACGGCGCATCTGCAACAAGCCTATGCGCGATGATGGGTTTGTCGGGGGATGCTCACCCATTTAGATCATAATGGAGGTCCCCGTAGTGCCACTTTGCACGCCCTCTGCCATCAAAGGCATTGCTTGCACCCCTGTGATAGCTGTGACAGTACCCGTCCAATCTGTGATTGTCAGATGAGAAGTAATGGCTTGGATTGGCAGGGCGTGGGATAAGTGTATCATGCATGTGATGATAAGTAATAGGTGGGCAAAGTGGAGTTGAGGTATGCATTGGCTTGCTGATAATTGTTTTGTTGACAATTGTTTTGTTGACATAGTATATTCTCCGTTTACACGACTAATCAAAAAAAGTTTGTAAAGAAAAGAGAATCATGTGCAATCATCATCGCTTAGAAATGAGGACAAAATAAAACCGGAAACTTACCAGACCGTCATTCCTACGAAGGCAGGAATCTACCACTGGCGCAACGCTGGATTCCTGCCTTCGCAGGAATGACAAGTTTCTGGTTTTATTTAATCCGCTTTCCTTAGATGTATGGTATGTTGATGTCTCTATGCCTACAGAATAGCAGGGCGGGCGTGCTATGGGTGTCTCAGCAGCGTGTCAAGGGCGTGTCAGGCGTAGTTCAGAGGCAGTTCAGAGGCAGTTCAGATGATATCTATACCACATGCATCACAATCAAAAACAACACATGTACAGCTGACATTTCTTGGCCCCACCACCATTGTGGTTGATGGTCAGCCGATGCCCCAGTTGCCAGGTCAAAAGGTGATTGCGCTATTGGCTTATCTCTGTTGTCAACCCGGCCCACATGCGCGCATTCATCTGGCTGACCTTTTATGGGAGGGACTTCCCCGTAGTGGTCTGCTTGCCAATCTCCGCTCACTACTCAGACGGCTACCCAGCGTATTCAAACCATACATCCACACAACGGCTCAGACCATTGCCTTTAAACCAGCCGATGACGTTTGGGTAGATGTACTAGCGTTTCAGGCAATGGCAGCACAACATGAGGCCGCACAATATGAGATAGCACAACATGAGATAGCAGAGGCTTTGGACCCTATGCTGACCATGTATGGTGGCTTATTTTTGGCTGACCTCGCACTCGACAATGCGCCACGCTTTTCGGACTGGCAATATATGCTGCGGGAGCGTCTGGAGCAGGTGATGCTCAATGGCCTGAGCAGTATGATTGAGCTGTGTCTGCAACAAGAACATTATGCGCAGGGGATAGTCTATGCCCAGCGATTCATCGAACTCGATCCATTGGCCGAAACAGCCAGACGACAACTCATGGTGCTGCTGGCGCAGAGTGGTCAACAGCAAACGGCACTGGAAACGTATCGGGCATTGGTGGATATGCTGGATGTTGAATGGGGTGTTCCACCATCGCCGGAAACAGAAGACGCCTATGAGCGTATTTTTCATCGTCAACAGGTGCAGACACCACCTGTTTCCATGCTACCTATCCTCACACCACCATTGATCAAGCGTCAGGTAGAATTGACCGTATTGATTGACCAACTACAGAACCCCGATTGTCGTTTGATCACAGTCACAGGACTGGGCGGCACAGGCAAGAGCTATCTGACGATTGATGCGGCAAGATGGCTTGAAGCAAATGGACCAAAGCGTGTGGTCTATCTATCGCTTGCGGATATGCCATCGACTGAGCATTTTTTGGGGCACATGATCAATCTGGTTGGTGTGCAAGTCTCGGCGCATGAGGATAGACTCGCCCTGTTGTGTGCCCATTGTAAAACGGAACATATTCTCTTTATGCTGGATGATCTGGAGCATCTCTTCATTGGGCAGCGTAAAAATCCAGCGCATCTGCCTTCATCTGGTGATCATGAGATGACCATCAATGCCATCATTTCACAGTTATTACAGACCACGTCTCAGACTCAATTTTTGGTGACATCACGCCAGCCATTACAAATGCAATCTGAGCAACTATTTCTGCTTGCGGGTATGTCGCTGCCTCCTGTCAAGATGCGCGATCTAGATTTTGTAGAGGTGGATAGCCCAGAGATGGATAGCATAGAGGTGGATAGTGTAGAGATGGCCGACTCTACACAACAACAGAGCGAGGCCATGCTGCTCTTTGAAGAAGCAGCGCGGCGTAGTATGCCTGACTTTGGACGCTCAGAAGAGAATCAACACACAATTGAGCAATTTTGCCAGTTGATGCAGGGGACACCGCTTGCAATTGTATTGGGGGCGGCGCAGATGAACTTTTTAACACCAGAGGAGCTGTTAGCGGCCTGTCAGACGGGGCTGGATGTGTTGCAAACCGATTGGGGAGATTTACCACCACGCCAGCGCAGTATGCACATGGTCTTTGAACATTCGTGGCAACGGTTGGATGCATCATTGCAGTTGATTCTGCAAAAATTGGCTCTCTTTCGTGGTAGCTTTACCACCCAAGCTGCACGCAAAGTGGTGGGTGTGTCGATTCGCCAACTCAAGCAACTGTACAATCAATCGCTTATTCGAGAGATAGCGCAAGGTCGCTATGAGGTTCATCATTTGCTGAGATTGTTTGCCATTGAAAAGATGGGGGCAGGTCAGATTCACACAGGTCAGTTTTACACAGGTCAGTTTTACACAGAGCTGGGGAACGGCGTCCTCGCCAGCCAGTCACCCGATTGGCAGTATCCTGTACGCAGCAAACATATGCAGTTTTACTTGGCGTTGGTTGGTGAACAGACAGAGGTACTACAGCGTAGTCGCCCATTTGAGGTTGTGGCACAGCTAAGACAAGACCATCATAATATCCAACAGGCATGGCAACAGGCCGCTCAACAGGGCAGCATTGACGATTTGGCACAAAGTCTGGATGCGTGGATTGATTTCTATCTGTTGCAAGGATGGTATCAAGAAGCCTTGGATGCCCTCGCAGATACCATGCAACAGATCATGGTGGGTCATATACAAAAGAGTCCCCCATATTATACCCTATGTCGCAGACTATACATTGCTCAAGGGATTTTTTATCTGAGAACGGGGGCACCAGCACAAGCGGTGCAAGCCGTTGAACGCGCCATCACAATAAAGGACACCGCATCCGAGATAGCGGTTCGCACACAAGCCATGGCCCATTGGGTGTTGGCATCAAGCTCGCTTATGCAGGGGGATGATGATGAGGCGTATCGACAGGTCATCGTTGGGCTGGGACTGGCACAACAGATAAATGATGTCAATCTGACTGCCGATTGTCTTGGTTTACGCGGTGATATTCACCATTCGCAGGGTGAGATAGCAGCGGCAATGGATGATGTGCAAACGGCTCTGCGTCTCTATCAACAGACTGAAAACCGTCACAAAGAAGCGGGTTGTTGGCATCGCTTAGGCGTTATGACAAATTGGGCAACTGAGTTGACCGCCGCCCAGCACTATTTTGACCACGCCGAACGGATTAGCAGTGAAATCAACGATACACTCAATCTCCATCGTCTTCGCGTAAGTTTGGCCTATGTTGGGTTACAGACAGGAGACTATACCAAGGCATTTGACTATGGAAAAAATGCCTTGCGATTCTATCAACAGGTGGGGGACAAGTGGATGCAAATGGAATGTCACGTCCTGTTGGGCAATGTCTATCAACAGGTTGGGCGGTATAGCGAAGCACGTTTGCATCATGACCAAGCCTTGCAATTGTCCTATCTAATGAATGCGCGCCAAAAACAGCTAACCTGTTTGATTGCATTAGCCGTTACCTATCGTCTGTGGGGGAGCCATCAAGAAGCACACAATCTGCTTAAAAGAGGGCAACAATTGGTCGCGGGTGTCGAAAAACCGTCGGCGTCTTGGCAACGCTTACAGGGGTTGATTGAGCAACACATGGCTGATATTCTCCAATAGGGGGATTGTTTATAGAAGTCCGACTTTTAACAAAAGTCGGACTTCTATAATATTCATGAGGGGGTGTAATCAATCCTTAGGCCATCGGCGTTCCCCGATACACATACTCCCCTGCCGCATAGACAATATCCTTATCTTTATCCTTAACAACACGAAACCGATTGACATTTTCAAGAATTTCCACGTTTGTCCATGTCTCGCCCCCATCGTATGTAACACTACTAGGACCAATTTGGCTACCGACCCAGCCATGATCCGCCGTGACAAAACCAATGCCTTGGAGCTGATTTCTGGAGCTTGGGCTTGGCTCGACCTTACAATATTGCCAATTCATGCCACCATCTTGGGTTTTTAGGATGGCTGCAAAACAAGGGCTCTCTAACGAAACATAACCAATTTGCTGATTTTGGTCCAAAAAATCAATTTTCCACCCCCATTGATTTTTTTCAAAGTGATGTTCAGCATCTGGAACTTGGTTTGTCCATGTCTCGCCACCATTGTCTGTGTAGAGAACCACAGGGACCAGTTGGCTCAAGTCATCTGGACACTTTGCATACCCACCGACCACAAAGCCACGTTTTTCATCGAAGAAAAAGATATCAATCAAGGTAGAGGCATGGGCGCTCATATCAGTAATCTGCCAAGTGACTCCCCCATCCGTCGTTTTCATCACTTTGGGTGGACAGTTCTTAAGGGAGTAGGTTCCAGAGACATAGATGACAGATGAACTGACCATGTGTATCCCACACACACCCTTGGGCGGTTCAACCTTGACACTCTTGTTGGTATTGCCTGGTACCACACAAATCTCTGAACGCGTAATCGTCTCCCAACATTTGCCGCCATCACTGGTTTTGAGCAATAACCGTCCATCCCCATCATTCAAAATGCCAACCCAGCCAGTCTGTTCATCAATGAATTGCATCGAGCGTAGAATACCCCTGCCATTTTTTCTTTTTAACTCAAACTGGCATGTCCAGCTGTCTCCACCATCTGTCGTATGGAGTATTTGTCCCCGGTTAGTCACTGTCCAGCCGACCTGAGCAGACGTAAACCAGACATCTGAACACCCGGTTCCCGGTGTACAGGTTTGTGTCCAGCAATATTTTTTTATGTCTACAGATAGCGTTGACGCTGATTGAAAATTATTTACATTTGACTGTTTATGAGACACACAAATGTCATTTTTATTATTCATAGTAAAAGTAAAACTCCTAATTTAATTATGTTTGCATCACGTTGAAATATTTCACAATGCGCAAATAATTTGATATAATAGAAATGTTATGCGATACAATATTGTATTATGTTAAAATAAATTCTATTCTATTGACAAAGAAAGGATAAC
>JBCCFC010000779.1:0-6631 GCA_039029935.1 Chloroflexota bacterium | reverse complement strand
ATATTATGCAGCAAATGGATAATTTGCGCTGTCATGCTGCTACATGGATAATGTGATAGTTAGGGTTGCAGACTTTATATATGAGTTTGAAGAAGGGGGGGCGATAGATGGGGAGAGGAAGGAGTTACTCACTCTCAAGCAAGGGAGGGATGGCACCAATTAATCTCAATGCGTTACGTATGGGTCTACCACGCCAACATGAAGCCCCTCTGCCAAGACGCCCTTTGGAGTTGCGTAGTTTGGATGTGGAAGGCTTGTCCGACAAAGAGCCGAATGATGAACAGCTACCAGATTTCTCAGACGATATGAAAGGGTTAGATGAGGACGAGGGTGATGCGCCAGTGCTTGCACCTCGCAGGCGGATGCCGATGTCGGCCAATCGATTGGCAATTGTAAACCCACGTGCGTTTCTGCTGCGTCATCACTCCAAATGGAACACGATCCGTAAACTCTACAAAGATGGCATCCTCCACTTTGAGACCGCCGATAGCCCCGGTCCTGATAAGCATGGCAACTTTGACATTGCCAAAGCGCAACGCAAACACGCGGGCATGAATGCGATGCTGGCCTTTCGTCTGGAGGAAACGCTGCTCAAGGACAACATCGGTAATCTATCCCACAATTTTAGCATTATGCAAACAACCCAAAATGATATTACCCGCGAGGAACACGAAAAGAAACGACAGGAGTTATTACGCAAAGGTGTCCCTGGCCCCGATGCCAAGGATCAGGCAGACCAATATGTTGCAACCGAGTTTGACTTTGGCTGGAACTATGGGGCGGGTACAGGTAGTGCGACCTCGGATATTGATAGCAATCTATCGGGATATGGATCGGAAAGAGCCGTCGAGGTCTTTAACAGCAAATTCCGCAATCGCTGGGGCAAAGAGTCGGGTGTGGTCTTTGATGTCAATGTGTATGCGCGTGATTATCTACCCATCACGGGTGCCTATTCGCTAATCAAGGCCAACAAGTCTAAGCAACAGCGCGACCCACATGGGCAACTCGTCCTCTCAACCGCAGAATTTAACAAAAAGAAGTTCTATCTGCGTGATGATACGGGGCAGCGTAGTCTTACTGTGGTAAAATTTGAGACGGATATTGTTGCCAAGAGCCGCGCCTATCACAAAGCGATGATTGATGAGGAGGTTTATTCGTTGGTCAAAATGCGTATGGATATGTCGCAAGAGGATTGGACCAACTATCGGAAAGCCATTACAGGCTCCTTGGCGCGCGGACGTAAGGATAAAAGACATACCGAGAAGTATGATCGTGAGCGTATGCTGCTAAAAATTCGTTTTGACAAGGCTGAACGGATTTATGCAGAGCGGGAAGAAGAGATTAATACACTGGTGAATGGGTTTAATGGACCAGATGCCCCCGTAGACCGTGACGAGAAGGTCATGCTGGCCGAAAATACGCTCTATGCCAAAAGGCTCAAAGAAGTGGCGCGTTTACGCAGGGCATTGCGTACTGCTCAAAATGAGGGTGCCCCACCCATGCGGATTGAGCAACTGCACATGTTGATCACCAAGGCACTGCATCAGGCGGCTCTCTTTGCAAACGAAGCCTATGTTACAGGGGCAGCGGTGTTGCACGTGGTCGGCAACAAACAACTGCTTTCAAAAACCTCGGATGATCCGTTGGCAACCGCCTTGGACCCAAATCGCGGCAAGAATCTCAAAATCAAGCTCACAGCCGATCAATTTATGCACGCCTTTAACGAGAATATGGCCTTTGTGTTTAAAGATTTAACCATCTATTCAGCCGACCCCAATATGGCACTGTTAAAAGCATCCAAATATCTCTATCGTGCAGCAGTTGCCGCCAACTTCATCAAGAAAGATTCCAAACAACAAATTTGGCGTCTACATACCTTTAACTACTATGCGAAGCGACTACTGGCGCGGAAACTAGAAAAAACTGGCGGTGATGTTGGCTCATGTTTGGATGTCCATCAACGATGGTCGCGCAGAGGTGGAAACGCCGACGACATTACGATTGCCCAGATCAAAGAAGATTTTTATCGGTTTATGGCAAGTGTGCAAAAGTCATACTCAAAATCTCGGTTTACACCGATGAAGAGAATATGGTAAGGGGAGGTCAGGTGCTATGGGCAGTGGACGAAAAAAACGTCGTTTTTCGGTTGGGGATATCAACAGCAATATGGTTGCGCCCCAGAACAGGCAACAATTGCTGCGTGGCCCACGGCTAGAAAACACAGGCGGGCTACCACGCCGACATGAACGCCCAGGACTTGCAAAGGGGCTTGATCTCGCCAACGATGATGAGCAGCTACCGGGTCGGACGATTGAGAACCAGAATGCGATTGCGGACCCACGTGGCTATTTACAGGCACACAACTCGGACTGGAACCAGATTCGTGCGCTTTACAAACAAAAACGGCTCAATTTTGTGAGAGGAAACGGCATTGGCCCCAATAAACACGGCGTGTTTGATGTGGAGAGAGCCAAACGCTATGACGCGGGGATGAATGCGATGTTGGCATTCCGGCTGGAAGAAACGCTGCTGAAGAGACAGCCCGGTGTACTCAGCAAAGGGTACAGCATCATGCATCAGACAAAACGCCAAATTTTGATTGATTCCATCTTTGAAAATCCCGATGTCAATGCCCAAGAGCTATATAACTTTGATTGGAACTATGGTGCAGGCACAGGGAGCGCCACGTCAGACATTGACAGTAATCTTTCTGGGTATGGTTCCGAAAAGGCGGTCGAGGTCTTTAATGATAAATTTCGCACACGCTGGGGCAAAGAATCCGGCATTGTCTTTGATGTTAATGTCTATGCGCGCGATTATCTGCCCATCACAGGGGCGGGGTCGCTATGGCGGTTCAATCAGCAAAAATTGCATAACAATGATACCAAAGACACCGATTTAGCCCTCTCGCCCAAGAGCCTGAACCGCAACAACTCTGGTGTGTCCGTTCAGTTTGAAACACAGCTTGATCAGAACGATAAAGCCTATTATCGTGCCATGCGACATGAGGAAGTCTATTCGCTTGTGAAGATGCGCATGGACATGGAAGATGGCGACTGGGCACAATATAAACGTTTTCTCATCCAGCAGATGTGGCAGGATGGTAAAAAAGATGCCACCTTTCGACGCGAAGCAGGGACCTTGGCTCGACGGATTCAAAAAGCGGAACAGATTCATCATAAACGTGAGATAGAGATTGAGAAGAAAATCGATACCTTTGGCATTGAGGCTCGCGACTTAATACGGACTGAAAAAGTCATGAGGGCGGAGAATGAGCTCTATGCAGAAAAGCTCGAAGAGGTGGCAAAATTGCGTGCCGTCTTGCGCAAGAAACGTCGGCGCATGTCATTGGTCCAACTGGAATCCCTGCAATATCAAATCACAGAGGCGCTTCATGAAGCCGCCATCTATGCCAACGAAGCGTATATAACGGGTGCATCCGTGATCCATGTCGTTGCCAACAAACAAATTCTTTCCGATGTTTCGGATGATCCACTGGCACAGAATCTAAACGCAAATCGTGGCAAAAACTTTAAGGTGAAACTGACTGTAGACCAGTTTATGCACGCCTTTACCGAAAATATGGCCTTTGCCATCAAAGATATGAACCTCTACCGGGACGACCCGGATGAGGCTGTGACCAAAGCGTCCAAATATCTCTATCGTGCTGCTGTGGCGGCTAGATTTATCAATGAGCAATCCAAAGGGAGCATTCCCAAATTGAATCTGTTTGAGAGTTGTAGCAAAAGACTCCTGGCAGCCAAGCTCAACCAACTGGGGCAGCAGCATCGCGCCACGCCCTCACAAATCCTGCAAATTTGGTCCAGGACGGGGCAAGGGTTTGACCCCACCTATTCAACCAGAGATATGAAGAACGATTTTATACATTTTATATTGGCGGTCCAAAAAGCTTATTCAAAGGTTCGATTTGTCCATCGGCACTAGCAGGCTATTCAGGCTATTTATAGGGGCAATCTACAAAGTAACGAAAGAGAAGAAATCATTCAATGACAGACACAGCACTATCGAGCGCAACACGACTCTCCCATTCATGGATATGGGATCACCATCGCCACTTTTACAACACCCAAAGCATCAACGCATGGGGAAACGGCCATGTCCCCCACTATATCACCAACAGCCCCGCCCTTGCCCACGCCTACGGGCAGATGATTTTTGGCTATCTGCGTGACTGTTTGCGTGAGCATTATACACGCACCACAGACCAACAAGCGGGGTTGCTCAATTTTGATGCACCCGTCTATATCATGGAATTGGGTGCAGGCTCTGGTCGCTTTGCCTATCATTTTTTGCGCCACTTCTGCGCTGACTATGCACACGGCACCATCAATCCACTGGCCTTCAAATATGTCATCACCGACTTTGCACAGGGTAATCTCGACCATTGTCGTAATCACCCACGTTTTCAACCCTATATTGAAGAGGGGTTGCTCGACTTTGCGCGTTTTGACGCGCTCCAATCCAACCATCTGGAATTGCAGGTATCAGGTGTCACACTGCCAGATGGTGAAGATGGGCAGCTTCAGAACCCACTCATCTTTCTCGCCAACTATTTCTTTGACAGCCTCCCTTGTGACATCTTCTGTCAAGAGGGCAATACGCTCTATGAGGCCCTGCCTGTCATCTATGCCGAGGATGGTTCCTCGCTGGAATCGCCGCCGCCGATTGACGACATCAACTGGCTTGAGCAAGTGCTGGTAGACTATCAACTCGAGCCGCTTTCCGAAGAGCAGATACAACAGTATTATGAGAACTCGATTGCCAATCAGGTTCTGTCCAGCTATCAAGAGACACTCTCCAACACACTTGTCACCTTCCCCACCAAAAGCATTGACTGTCTACAGCATCTGACTACCATTGCCTCGCAGACATCTGGTGGGCGAATGCTTGTGGTTTCTGGCGATAAAGGCTATAGCCATGAAGCCAGCCTCAATGATCGCGGACAGCCGCGCATTTCGCCACATGGCGGTGGGCTTTCGATGATGGTGAATTACCATGCGCTGGGGCAATATATTCAGCGTAGAGGTGGGGCGGCTATGAGTCCAGGCCCGCAAAGTACCACGCTTAATATCAACGCCTTTGTCCTAGATACGTTGAATGATGATGATACGCCTGCGGATGCACCACGCATCAACCACATCGAGACACAACAAGCCTATCACCACTGGGTGCGTCAGTACAACCCCGATGATCTGTACATGATCAAAAAGTCGATGGAGGCACATTACAACGACTTTCCCATGCGTCAACTCCTCTCCTACTTGCGCCTTACCCATTGGGATTGTAACATCTTTTTCCGCGCCTTTCCGGCGATCATGGAGCGGCTCACTGAACAGATGGGCAGCGAATCGCGTACCGAGCTTTATGTGATTGAAGAGCTTTATGATGCCATTCACAAGGTGTGGGAGAACTACTACTATATCGGTGAACAACGTGACATGGCCTTCTTTCTTGCCATGTTGCTCTTTACGATGGAGCATTACGATGAGGCATTACAATTTCTGGAGCAGTCGATTTTGACACACGGCGAAGCCCCCAGTACGATGTATAACATCGGCATGTGTCATTACTATCTGGACGAGCTTGACTTTGCGATCTCGTATGTGGATCGCGCCCTGGAGTTGGACCCGACGATGGAGTCGGCACGGACAGCCAAGATGCAGCTACGGGCGGAGTGGTTGGAGATGCGTCAGCAGGAGCGTTTGAAGAGACTATAGAGGGAGATAGATGAGTCAAAATCAATCATTAGATCAACAAAAACAGAGCGAGCAAAGCGAAGAGCAACGGCATGAGGAGGATATCCTCACCCGTCAGCCCAGCCCATTGTTGGCGGGGAATCCATCGGAGATGTTGCAGCGTAATAATACCCATCATGGGGGTCAGGCTGCGGGACAACGTGGGCAGGTTAAGCCAACCAAGTTAAGAGGTGTGAATATGGCCCATGCACCTGCACGGTCGCCGGTGCGACGCAAGCCAAAGGCAACGCGTCTGCCAAGAATGCCGGAGCCGCCTGCAAAATCTGCTGTAAAACCGCGTTCACTGGGGCTGATTCCCCAGAATAAGCAGAACAAGACATCAACATCGTGACTGGACTAAAGGCGATGTCGTAAAGACTGTAACAGCTTGGGCAATCTTCATGCGCCTCGAGCGAAGTATGAAGTGACCTATCAGGATGCCGCAACGCAAACGACGATTGAGATTGTTTTTGTCCAGACTGGATAAGCTTCAAGTATCACACCCAGTTGTCGAGTGTTCCAGACCTTATTTGGATACAATTGGGCTGGTTAAATGCACTCTAGTGAAATCTTTTTTGCGAAATAATTAATTATACATTTATCTCTGAGATACTGCTAAGACCAGATACATGATATCTGGTCTTTTTTTGTTTCTAAAATTGAATCGTTTTTATTTAGCATAATTTTCACAATTGACTAGCAAAGTTTTTACATCTATAAACTATGCTTTCATCGTTGAAGAAGAAAGAAATTGCGAAAGAGGCACTTAAGCATAATGTAAGGAACAAATATGTAAGTGTCCTCTAACTGTATGACACCTGTATTCAATGATTTCATGAATATATAGTAAAACCTGTAGGGGTATGAGGTGGTGT